>DAOUUD010000142.1 GCA_030668345.1 Candidatus Cloacimonadota bacterium
ACGAAAGGAATGCTGGAATATTTTGGTCGTGTGCAAAATGGTAAAATGGAATTGAATGATGCAGGACGGGTTGTACAGGAATGCTGGTTGGATTTACCCAACCATTACAAGAATTGTAAACTACACGCATTTGTAATTATGCCGAATCACATTCATGGAATTATTGAAATTGTAGGGAACGGTTTAAAACCGTTCCAAAATGAATCAACAAACAATAATAGGAACGGTTTGAAACCGTTCCAAAATGACGCCCCAACCAACAAAAGGAATGGTTTGAAACCATTCCCTACGTATGGGTTGTCTGAAATTATGCGTGGATTTAAAACGTATTCATCAAAATATGTTAATAAAAAATCAAAACATAAATTCACATGGCAAAAATCATTCTACGACCACATTATCCGTAATGATGAAGAACTGATCAGGATATCAGATTATATTGAAAAAAATCCGCTGTTATGGAAACAGGATGAATATTTTATAGAATTGGAACAATGAGAGACAGGTCACGATCTGTCTTTATAATTTTAAAACGATCCTGTTCACCCAGAGCGCTTTACGATCGAAATTTTTCTGGAAGTTCTCAACCATAAATTCACGGTAAATCTCTATATGTTCATTGAAAACTTCATTACCATTAATATTTATAGTAACAGGGTTTTTCAGGTTTACCATATCAGGATGAATATATATTGCCAGTTCGTCAACACGGGAAGTTTCGATCTCAAAATGATTCCCCCAATATTTGGCTTTAACTGCACCGGAAGGCTTATTTAAAATAAAGGCATCATAAAAATCAACTTCAGGAAAGCGACCAAATAATTTTACTTCTTTATCTTCTCGGAGAACTGTAAGAGAAACTTCATCTCCCCTTTTTTTGAAGGTTTTTAATTCAGTCAGTTTCTCGATGTTCTCCAAATCTTTTCCATCCATTTTAATTACAATATCATCTTTCTTCAAATCCATACTATCAGCAGTGGAAGCTTCTATCAAATCTCTTACTTTTACGCCCTTTCCTTCAAAAGTTTCATCATGATAAAACCCGAATTGAATGCGTTTATTTTTCATTTTTATATTGTATTCTTTCTGCCATTCTGCGGGGGATTCCAGAGTGTCGAGTTTGGTAATTTCCAGCCAGTCACAACGGTTAAATTCAGGCATGGAGGATTCCCAGTAAATTTCACTACTGAAAATATCTCGTGCCTGGTTTTTCATATCTTGAACCATTATGGGAACATCTTCTTCTGCATAAGCAAAATCATGCCCGATTCCCCAATATTCTTTATATAAGAGGTCAGCGCCGGCTTGCAGGGAAAGTTCCATCAGAAGTCTCATATCAGCAGAAGGATACAATCCGTCTTCGTCTGTATTGATTGCTCTTGAGTGTCTGTTTCTCAGGTTGGGGAGATAAGCAGGTTTCTGTGTAACTCTCGAACCCACAGCAATGAATCCATTTAATGGATAAAATGCGGCAAACATATTCGGATCGGTTAAAGCAAAATGAAAAGATGCTGAACCACCATCGGAAAAACCGGTCATGTAAATTTTATCATCATCGATGTTGTAGTTTTCTTTCAGATCCCTCATCTGAATTTTGATATTTTCCATTCCTATCAGATCCCACCACATGGTGTACTGATTTCCCTGCGGGAAGAGAAAGAACCAGTTGTTAATAACTTCATCGGGAAACAGGGCGGTTATTTGGGGAACGTATTCCGAAAAATCTTCGATGAAATCTTTTCTTCCAACTCCACCATGCAGGTAAACCAGCAATTGAGTTGGTTTGGTGTGATCATAATTTTGTGGAATATGAATGAAATAGGGAGCAATAAGTGTATCATTGATAACATTTTCCTTTTGCAGGAATACACCGGTACTGTCTGCTGGTAGATATGTATTCCAGTTTGCCAGAAGAACGAATAACGAATCGTTAGAAATAGAGCTGTCATTAATAATATCATTCAGGGAATCTGTTCCCATCAATAATGAACTAACAAGAAAAATAAATATAATAATCATTACTTTTTTCATTTTCAAATCCTTTATTTATACCATTCAATGGTAACATCACCCACGATTTCGGGATCATCTACCGGGAAATTGAATTTCTGCAGAACTTTCAAATAGCGTTTTTTAGTCTTAGCCGGCATTGTTATGCTGGATATTTTACTGGCGATCAACTCTCCGGATTTTGTAAAGATCTTGATAAGAACAGCTTTTTTCAGTTCCAGGTTATGCGGATTTGCAACAACAAAAGCCACATCGGCACTCACCCTGGTTAGCTCGGTAATTTCAATACCAGAAATGGGTAAGCTTTTGCCCTGGGTCTTTTTCCAGCAGTTATGCATCATGAATCCAAAGATGACCAACAACATGAGAAGCAACTTCACCGTTGGTGGTATGGGCCAGCGTTTTTTTATATCGATCCTGTCAATAGAGCGCATGGATACTCCTTTTATTTGATCAAAGATTTACCTGTCATTTCTTCAGGTTGTTCGATTCCCATAATACCCAGGATGGTGGGAGCAACATCCGCCAGGACACCGTTTTGCAGTTCAGGTCTTTTTCCGTTTGCCAAAGAAACCACGCAGGGAACCGGATTTGTGCTGTGAGACGTTAATATCTTTCCGTTTTCATTCAGCATTTTTTCGGCATTCCCATGGTCAGCAATTAAAATGATATTATAGCCTTGCTGCTTTGCAGTTGGCAATACTTCGTCCAGGCAACTATCCACTGCTTCCACAGCTTTTACCGTAGCATCAAAAACACCAGTGTGACCCACCATATCGCAATTGGCAAAGTTAACAACTATCAGGTCGTAACTTTTGCTGTTTAAAACATACAGCAGGTCGCTTTTTATTTCGTAAGCACTCATTTCCGGCTGCATATCATAAGTAGGAACGCGGGGTGAATCTACCAGAATCCTCTCTTCATTTTTAAATGGTTTTTCCACACCACCATTAAAGAAAAAAGTAACATGCGCATACTTTTCTGTTTCTGCCAATCTTAATTGTCTCAATCCTTTTGCTGCAATTACTTCCCCCAGGATGTTTTTTAACTGAGGACGCTTAAATGCTACTTCCACATAGGGAGTGAACTTGATATCATATTCATTGAAACAAACATATTTAAGATTTTTAAAATTCCTGGCGGGGAATTTATTAAAATCCGGTACTTTTAAGCTGCGAGTGAGCTGCCGCATCCTGTCGCCACGGAAATTAAAAGAGATCACTGCATCGTTATCTTTAAGCGTAGCTACCGGTTTTCCATTTTCGATTATAACCTTGGGAATTATGAATTCATCTGTGATATCAGAATCATAACTTTTTTGGATCGCTTTTAAAGGATCGGTTGTCTTTTCACCTTTACCATTAACGATAACGTCGTATGCTTTTTCGATGCGATTCCAATGGAAATCACGATCCATAGCATAATATCTACCCGAGATGGTTGCTACTTTCCCGATTCCTATCTCTTTTGATTTTTCCATGAATTGTTCCATGAGTTCAATTCCAGCATTGGGAAGAGTATCACGTCCATCCATGAAAGCATGAAAATAAACCTGCTTCAAATCCTCTTTTTTACAGAGCTTCAATAGCGCCCAGATGTGATTTATATTGCTGTGTACATTTCCATTGGAAAGCACACCCATAAGATGCAGATCGCTTTTATTCCTTTTTGCGTGTTCAACCGCTTCTAATAATTTCTCGTTTTTAAAGAATGATCCTTCCCGGATCTCTTTGAGGATCATTGTGTTAAGCTGGTAAACGATCCGTCCGGCACCGATATTCAAATGTCCAACTTCAGAGTTGCCCATATCATCTTCCGATAATCCTACATCTTTTCCCGAGGCAATAAGTTCACTATTTGAATTTTCACTAAAAAATTTATCATAATTGGGTTTTTTTGCCGCTGCAATGGCGTTTCCATATTCAGAGCGATTAATTCCAAATCCATCCAGTATGAGAAGTAAAACTTTTTCCATTTACACTCCAGTATTTAATCTTGTTCCAAAAAAATAATCCAGATTCAAGTATAAACAATCATTTTCAGTCGATTGACAGTGTCAAGATAAGAGTTCTGTGAATATAATTTTAACATAACTGCATATATTTCTTTACTTGACAGAGAGTAACAAATACAGATTTTAACAATAGGAAATTAATTGATATTGGAGACTGGATGCTGAAAGTGGGAATAGTTGGAGTTGGTCAATTCGGCCAAAACCATGCACGTATCCTGAGTCAGAGTGATAAATGCAAATTCGTGGGACTTTACGATAAGAACAAACAACGTGCTGCAGAAATTGCAGATAAAATAGGAGCAAAAAACTATCCTGATTTCGATTCGTTATTAAATGAATGCGATGCATTGGTAAACGTGGTTACCACTATTTCTCACTATGAATTGGCAAAGAAAGCGCTGGAGCGCGGCATTCATGTTTTTATAGAAAAGCCTATAACTTCCGATCTCTGGCAAGCAGAAGAAATAATAGAATTAGCTAAAAAAAGAAACCTTAAAATCCAGGTTGGGCATATTGAACGATTCAATCCTATCGTGACGGAAATGGAAGATAAAATTAAAGATCCTCTCTTCATCGAATGCCACCGCATTGCACCATTTACTCCTCGAGGAACAGACATCCCGGTAGTACTGGAACTGATGATCCATGATATAGACCTGATACTTGCTTTTATTAAAAGCAATGTGAAACACATAAGTGCCAGCGGCGCGGGAGTAATGACCAAAAGCATCGATATTGCCAATGCTCGTATCGAATTCGAAGATGGAGCAGTAGCCAATATAACAGCCAGCAGGATTTCCATGAAGCGGTCACGTAAACTGAGGATCTTCCAGAAAGACGATTATTTTTCTATGGATTTCCAGGCAAAGAA
>DAOUUD010000172.1 GCA_030668345.1 Candidatus Cloacimonadota bacterium
ATAGCTCCTTGGTGTTGAATTATTTTGCCAATTTCCCGGACGAACCATTCTTTAATCCCTATTCTTTAGAAAGATTTCATTATTACGATCTCATGGGTTTTCCTGCTACCATCTTAAATGGAACTAACAAAATTCTGGGATATTATTCGGGATATTCAGACGAATTCAGTTCCATCTATTACCAGGAATTGGAAGAAGGTAAAACGTTTGTGGAAAGTGATACCAGTTATGCCAGTTATAATGATTACGGTGAGGTGGAATTTGTTGTTCAATTTGAATACGGGCAGACGCCGCTTTTTACAGATTTTATTTCAGGTCTCACATTCTATACTGCTATAATGGAGAACGTTTCGGGTATACAGGGTTTACCTTCAGACATTGATATCCAGGCAATGCTGTATATGGTAGACGATGCAACGGGGTTGCTGCTGAATTATGCAGAACCGTATGGCGATACCATCAGCTTTAATATGATCGAAGATTTCGAAACGATAAGTGGCGATACCGTTAATTGTAATGTTGTGTATTGGTTGCAGGATAATGTTTCAAAAGAGATATTCTTGGTGAACTCACTGCCTTTTACCGAGTTCATACCCGGTCTGGTAAGCATCGATGAAAATGATATTCCCACATATCAGCAGAGTGTACAGATCTATCCCAATCCCTTTAATTTTACCGGATACCTGAATATTAGTCTGAATTCAACCGATGAAGTTCAGCAACCTACTGTAGCAATCTACAATATAAAAGGGCAGTTGATAAAGAAAATTAAATCTGATGAAATCGGCTATTCTCACATTTTTACCTGGGATGGCAGAGATTGTAATAATAAAGAAGTGGCCAGCGGTGTTTATTTGATGAAAATTGAATCGAAGATCGGTGGAATTGTGAAAAAGCAATTCCGCAAATGTCTATTGATAAAGCAGAAATGAAAAAAAAGAATATTCTTAACCGTTCGTTTTTTGAGCTCACCGGCTGCATCCATATCCATTCGGAATTTTCCTTCGATTCCAGCAAACCGGTAAAAAAAATTATTCAACTGGCAAAGAAGCAGGAACTGGATTACATAACCATAAACGACCATCTGAACCTGGATGCCAAAAAAGAAGAAAGCGTACTTTCCGAAAAAGATCTATTCGTTATCATTGGCATGGAAGTAAACGATAAGCAGAATAATAATCACTACCTTGTTTTCAATTCCGATGAAATATTACGGGGAAAAGATGCTAAAGAATATGTGGCATATTATGCCCAGATTAATGCTATCTGCTTTGCAGCTCACCCCATAGAAAAGAGAGTCTCTTCCAAGTTCCGTACCTATATCTGGACAGATCTGGCAAATGATGATTTTGACGGATTGGAAATATGGAATTATCTTTCGGAATGGATCGGGAAAATGAATCCTAAATTGAATGGACTTTTTCTGGTGTTGTTCCCTTCTTTATTTATAAGAAAACCTCACCGCCCAATACTTGAATGGTGGGATAAAATGAACAGGGAAGGAAAGCGAAAAGCTGCCATCGGCAGCATCGATGCACATTCTGAAAAAATGGAAAAATACGGTTTTAAATTTACATTTCTTACTCACAGGCAGCTTTTTAAAACTATACGAACAAATGTTCTGCTCGAAGAAAATAAACCCATAACTCAACAGTCAATTTTGACTGCAATAAAAAATGGGAATAGCTACATAGTGAATTATAAAGCTGGAAATCCTTTCGGTTTTTATGCAGGCATCTCCGATGATGATGGCAATAGTGCTATTTTTGGTGAAGATATAAAATTTGTTAAAGGGTTGAAATATTATTTTAAATTACCTGTAATTGCTAAAGTTACACTCTATAGAGATGGGAAAAGAGTATCTTCCCAAAGATATGAAAAAGGATATTTTCATATAAAGAAAAAAGGTAACTACCGCTTGGAGATTACACGGTGGGGTTATGGCTGGATCTATTCCAATAATATTTATGTGATATGAATAGCGTAAGTATGCTTCTTAGGTGTAATTATGAAAAATCTACCGGAAAGACGATCTAATTTTTTGCTTTATAGTTCTCAAACGAGCAATATAAACATCGATGTTGTTCTTTTAGATGAGACTGTTTGGTTAACTAAAAAGCAGAAGAAAAATCCCGAAGGGATTGAACGATAATAACCGCAGATGAAATCTGTGGTTTGTAGGCAAGACCTACGGAAAACCCTGAATGGGTTGAACTAGAATCCGAAAACTGTAAAAATTGGGAGAGGTAATCTATAGGATGTCAAATTACAAACATATCTAATACCAGATAAAATTTTCAACAAAAAAAAGAGAAAGAACTCTTCAAAAAAAGATCAAGAAAAACTATACGCATATATTTGTGGAATTTTGAAGAATAAAAAATGTCATCTTTATAAAATTAATGATGTAGAAGATCATTTTCATATTATAACTCATATCCATCCGAGTGTGACTCTTTCTTCATTAGTAAAAGATATAAAACTTTCAACTTCGAGCTGGATCAAAGAAAAATCTTGTTTCCCGAGTTTTAATGGCTGGTAGACTGGTTATGGTGCCTTTACTTATTCAATATCTGAAAAGGACAGGTTGATAGAATATGTAAAAAATCAAGAAATTCATCACAACAGGACGAGTTTAAAGGAAGAATATGTTGAGTTATTGCATGAACATAAAATTGAGCTTGAGGAAAGATATTTGTTATAATGTTCAAACCTTTCAGGTTTGTGATTATGCTTGTTTCTTCTCTACGGACTTCACCCGTAGTTATTTGCATTTAACTCCTTCGGAGTTTTATATTGACGATATTATGAGTTTCGAGAAAAATTAAAAAATATAGGAAGGAATTTATGAATAACAAGATTTTTGTAAAAGAATTAAAAGAACATCTGAATAAAGAATTCATTAGCAATTTCCTGGTTTCACAAAAGGAACTAAGAGAAGGTGCAAAAGATTTTTACATCAGGTTAAAATTGAATGATTGCACAGGATCAGTACCGGGAAATGTATGGAATAATGCCAAGGTGATTTCCGAAAAGTTTGAAGTCGGTGATGTGATCCAGGTAAAAGGTGTGATCATAAGCTACAAAGCCCAGTTGCAGGTAACGGTGAATAAAATTACAAAAATTCCGGAAGAAGAATATAATTTATCAGATTACCTGGAAACTACCAGTAAAGATGTTAATAAACTTTCTGAGAAATTGTACAATTATGTGGATAGCATTGGAAATAGTTATTTAAAGCAACTGTTATCGAAAATATTCGATGATAAAGAATTCTTTACTATATTTGCCCAGGCTCCTGCTGCCAAGACCTGGCATCACAATTACATTGGTGGGCTCCTGGAACATACTATAGCAGTTGCGTCTATCTGTGAATTTTCTACTCATTTGTACAATGTAGATAAAGACCTTTTAATTACTGGTGCGCTTTTACACGATATTGGCAAGGTTTTGGAATACGATATCAAGCCGACAATCGAATTTACTGCCGAAGGAAGATTGGTAGGTCATATTCCGCTGGGAGATCATATCTTATGCGCAAAGGCTGCAGAGATAGATAATTTCCCACCCGATCTGCTGTTTAAACTACGGCATCTTGTACTTTCACATCATGGAGAATACGAAAAAGCATCAGCCCGACTGCCCCAGACGCTGGAGGCCATTGTTCTGCATCATGCCGATAATTTCGATGCTCAAACTGTTGGTGTAGCCCAGTTAGTTGAATCTGTGCAAAACGATGATGCTAAGTGGACTGAATACGACAAGTTAAATAACAGGTATTATTACATAAAATAGGTAACGGATGTTTAAAGTTTCGGTTTTAGCCAGCGGCAGTAAAGGAAATTGCACGGTTATCTGCACAGATAAAACAATGGTATTATTGGATGCCGGATTAAGCGGTAAAAAGATATTGAACCTGCTGGACAGCGTAAACCTGGATGCAAATAAACTAAATGCAGTCATCATCAGTCACGAACATAATGACCATATAAAAGGAGCAGGAATTATCTGCCGCAGGCTTGATGTTCCTCTTTACATAACTGAAATG
>DAOUUD010000220.1 GCA_030668345.1 Candidatus Cloacimonadota bacterium
TCTGCATCGGGCAGGCTTTGAGCATGGGAGCATTCCTTCTTACAGCAGGTGCGGAAAAAAAACGTTTTACTCTTCCCAATAGTAGGATCATGATCCATCAACCTCTGGGTGGTGTACAGGGACAAGCCTCAGATATCGAGATCCAAACAAAAGAAATTATGCTCCTGAAACAAAAGTTGAATGCCCTTTTGCACAAACATACCAAACAACCCCTTAGAAAGATAGCAGCAGACTCAGACAGGAATTTCTTCATGAGTGCAATAGAAGCAAAAGAGTACGGGCTTATCGATGAAGTCATCGAATCTCGTAAGGAATCTATAAAACAAGTAAAAAAAGGAGAATAATGTGGAAGAAAGCAGAATAAACCACTGTTCCTTTTGCGGCAGAAGCGAAGCGGAAACCAACTATCTTATCAAAGGTATCAATGGTAATATTTGTGACGAATGCATTACGATGTGTTCCACTATTATAGAATCGGAATTTCTCAAGAAGGAAATGGATACCTTTACACTACCCAAACCGCGTGAAATCCATCAACAGTTGAATCAATATGTAATCGGACAGGAATCGGCAAAAAAGGTAATCTCCGTTGCAGTTTACAATCATTATAAAAGAATCTTCAAGCAGAAACCGGGCGACGAAGTAGAGATAGAGAAAAGTAATATCCTGATGATCGGACCTACCGGTTCAGGAAAGACCCTCATTGCTCAAACACTGGCTCATATCCTCAAGGTTCCTTTTGCTATTGCCGATGCCACCACACTTACCGAAGCAGGTTATGTAGGTGAAGATGTGGAAAATATTCTGGTTCGCCTTTTGCAAAATGCCAACTACGATGTAGATAAAGCCGAAAAAGGAATAATCTATATCGATGAGCTGGATAAGATAGCCCGTAAATCGGAGACTCCTTCGATAACCAGAGATGTATCCGGTGAAGGTGTACAGCAAGCGCTGCTTAAAATACTGGAAGGCGCAAAGGTGAATATTCCACCCAAAGGCGGACGCAAACATCCACAGCAGGAATTCATAGAAATGGATACAAAGAACATTCTCTTTATCACCGGGGGAGCTTTCTTCGGACTGGAAAAGATAATTCAGACCAGATTGCAGCAAAAGACCGTTGGCTTCGATGCGGATATCATTTCCAAGGAGGATGAAGACAAGAATATCTTTGAAAAGGTCATTCCCGATGATCTGATAAAATACGGTATCATCCCGGAATTAGTAGGCAGAATGCCGGTGGTGAGCGCTTTGCATGAACTGGATGAAGATGCATTGATCGAGATACTTACAAAACCCAAAAATGCCATTTGCAAACAATATAAGAAGTTATTCGACATAGAAGGCGTTACACTCGATTTCGGAATCGATGCGCTGCGTGAAATAGGACATACAGCTCTTAAACAGAAGATAGGTGCTCGCGGACTTAGAGCTATTATGGAAAAATTCATGCTGGATATCATGTACAATATTCCGGAAATGAACAATATAAAAGAATGTCTGATCTCACGGGATGTGGTTCTGGGAAAAAGCGACCCTACCTTTTCTTATTATGCTAACACAAGGAATAGGACGGGCTTACAAAGACATTCGGTGGGTTAACACCTATCCTATAACTTACTGTCTCCATGAGAGATTCTATCCTTTCAAACCCTCGACTGTGTCCGGCACCTGACGGAAGGGTCTCATTCTTTCATAGATTCTTTCGTCTCAAGTCCAGCGTCACTTCACGGTGTAAAGACAGGTCGCGACCTGTCTCTTCGAGTCTTAAATCCTTGTTCCCAAAGTCCCTTTGGGAACGCAATTGTACGCAAAGCTGAGCTTTGCTAAGTATCCCCTCATCCGCCCCGAAAGCATTCGGGACACCTTCTCCCCTAACTCAACCTGCTGTCCTTCTCTCAGGAGAGAAGGAACATAAGAAAAGAAAGAAGGATTTTTCCTTTTAGTTCCCTCTCTTCTAAAGAGAGGGTGAGGGCGAATTATCACCCATCCTACGATTAAACTTTCCCGTAAGTTTTAAGTTCTATTTTCTTAAATGTAATTTTAAACGAGGTTCCTTTACCTTTTTCCAATTTAAGTGTACCATCGAGTTGTTTGGTTAATGAATTTACCAGCATCAATCCCAATGTGGGAGAATCTTCCAGATCGATTTTTCCCGATATGCCAATCCCATTATCTTTCACACACAATGTATTAATCTGATCTTTATAAGTAAAACTTATGCTGATCTCACCCTTACTTCCTTTTGGGAAAGCATATTTGAGTGAATTGCTGACCAGCTCATTAATAATAAGACCGCAGGGAATTGCCATACTAATATCCAACAAAACATCTTTAATATCGATCTTAAATTTAATAAAATTGGAATTAGCTCCATAAGAAATAAAAATTTGTGTAGTCAATTTTCTTACATAATCTGCAAAATCGATATGAGCCAGGTCTTTGGAACGATAAAGTGCATCGTGAATGAGTGCCATTGTTTTTACACGATCCTGACTGTTTTTGAAAAGCTCTAATGCTCTTTTATCTGTGATATGTGCAGATTGCAATTTGAGCAGGCTGGAAACTATCTGCATGTTATTTTTTACACGATGGTGAACTTCCTGCAGAAGAATGCTTTTTTCTTCCAGGTCTTGCTTGATCTGTTCCTCCGCTTGCTTACGTTCTTTAATTTCAAATTGCAAGTTCTTTGTAGTTTCATTAAGATCAGATAAAACAGCTAAGGTAGCAATTCTTTGTTTTTCACTTTTATTAAATTGTTTTTCCAATTCTATAGATTTTTCTTTAATTTCTTCTTCCGCCTGCTTGCGCTCAGTGATGTCTCTCTGCGCTAAAATTGAATGGATTATCTCTCCTTTGGTACTCCTTACAGCATCAACACTTAGCAGTACAGTTCTTTCTTTACCATCCTTGGTAATCATGTTAAGCTCTTCATTTCTGAGTCCTCCGGAGGGGCTCCATTTCACA
>DAOUUD010000031.1 GCA_030668345.1 Candidatus Cloacimonadota bacterium
ATGCACAATTCATCGTTCCGGACGATGTTCATGCCGGAGATGAAGGCAGGATCATAAGTTATGTATTTGAGGATTCTCAGAATAAAGATTATTTAAATTATTTCTACCCGCTTATATTAAGTGGTATTCCAATAGATACACTCAATACTGATCCACCGCAGGTAACATTATGGCTCGATTCCAGGAAATTCATGGATGGTGATTATGTATCCACCGATCCGCTGCTAATAGCTGAGATAGAAGATGAAAATGGAATTAATATCCTGGGGTCTTCGGGACACAAGATATTGCTTATTCTGGATAACAGTTTCGAACCGATTGATGTTACCTCGGGTTTTGTTTATAATGTTGGATCCTGCACTAAAGGAGAGCTTTCCTGGCAGCTATTTGATTTGGAAGAAGGAAGCCATACTCTCCAGCTTATCGTATTTGATAATTTCAACAATCCTACTGTGACAGAAACAACATTCAAAGCCAAAAGTTCAGGTAAAGTTGCTATCGAACAAATGCTACCTTATCCCAATCCAATGAAAAAGGACGGTCATTTTACTTTTGTAATAACTGAAGATTCCGATATTGCGATTTCAATTTACACTATTACCGGCAGGAAGATTCGCACCTTGAAAAAGCCTTCCTGTGAAGCAGGATATAACCAGATTTACTGGGATGGCAGGGATGGTGATGGAGATGAAATTGCTAATAATACTTACTTCTATAAAATAAAAGCCAAACAGCTTTCAAACTCTAAAGTTACTGAAAAAATCGGGAAAGTTATTATTTTGAAGTAGAGTATTGACAAGAAAACAGCTGACATTTTTTTTTGTTTGTCTTTAAATTATTATGCTTTGGAATGTATATAATATATCGGGGGAAATATGAAAGATATTAGAAATATTGCTCTTGTTGGAGCCTCTGGTGCAGGAAAAACCAGCCTGGCTGAGCAAATACTTTTTAATTCGAAAACCATAACCAGAATTGGTAAAATTGAAGAAGGTAACACAGTAATGGATTTTAGTGCGGAAGAGATCGAAAAAGGTATGTCTATGGTTATAAGTGTTGCCAATTATAATTGGAAGAAATGTAAGATAAACATAATAGACACACCGGGATATGCAGATTTTGCCAGCGAACAGATAGCTGCTTCTATTGCTGCAGATACACTTCTCTTTGTAGCTAACGCATCTGCCGGTTATGAGGTGAGCCTGGAACAATCTATCGAATTACTTGAAAACAGCAATGCTGCAAGAGGCTTCATAATTAACAGACTGGATAACGAAGGTGCAGATTTTAATAAAACACTGGAGACCATTAAAGAAAATTGCGATCTTAACCCTGTACCCATTTTCCTTCCGATCGGCAGTGAACATAGATTTGAAGGTGTTGTAGATATCGTTAAAGGTAAAGCTTATATCGGCGGGAAAGAAACTGATATACCAGCCAATCTGGTTGAAAGTTACGAAGAAAATAAACTGGTTCTAATGGAAGCTGTTGCAGAAAGCGATGACACTCTTCTGGAAAAATATTTTGAAGCTGGGGAATTAACCGATCATGAACTTACAGCCGGTATTAAAAAAGCTATTGCAAAAGGCTCATTAGTCCCTGCATTTGCCTGCTCTGCTACCCATAATATAGCAGTGAACGAGCTTATGAACGCAATTGTTGATTATCTTCCTTCCCCTGCCGATATAAATGAAGTGGAAATTGAAGAAAATGGAGTTAAGAAGAATATTGCAATCTCAGAAAATGGTGAATTGCTGGCATTTGTATTTAAATCATTCTCAGACCCAAACGTTGGTGATCTGGCTTACGTAAGAGTTTTTTCAGGATCACTTACTAGTGGCACAGATGTTTTGATTCCTGAAAAAAACAGTAAAGACAGAGTGGGTTCTATGTATTTCATTGTTGGAAAAAACCGTACCGATGCATCTCAAATCAAAGCTGGAGATATGGCAGCTCTTGTAAAAATGAAAGTTGCCCGCAGCTTTAATTCT
This sequence comes from Candidatus Cloacimonadota bacterium, assembly GCA_030668345.1. Lineage (GTDB taxonomy): Bacteria > Cloacimonadota > Cloacimonadia > Cloacimonadales > TCS61 > JACNIV01. Next base: position 1,992 of record DAOUUD010000031.1, read on the forward strand.
ATCGTGAAACCGGGTTCCAAACTCATGCTCTCTAAACCTGAACTGCCTTCTTCGGTTTTCTGGCAAACCATAAAAGCTATAAACCAGCACGATGAGGACAAGATAGGAACAGCACTTGGTAAGCTTTTGGAAGAAGATCCTACTCTTCATCTTGAAATGAATACAGAAACTTCAGAAAATGTTCTTTCCGGTATCGGTGAACAGCAAGTAAGCTTACTGGCGAAAAAGCTGAAATCGCGTTATAAGATCGAAGCGGAAATGAAAACGCCTAAGGTTCCTTACAAAGAAACACTTCGTGGTAATGCCGATGTTAATTATAAGCACAGAAAGCAATCCGGTGGTCGAGGACAATATGCAGAAGTTTATTTTCGAGTTAAACCCAAACCACGTGGCGAAGGATTTGAATTCATCAACTCTGTTGTTGGTGGAACCATTCCCACTAAATTCATTCCAGCAATCGAAAAAGGTCTAAATGAAATATTGAAAAAAGGTATTATTTCAGGAAATCCCATTGTAGATATCAGTGTTGAAGTATATTATGGTAGTTTTCATGATGTGGATTCATCTGAGATGGCTTTTAAAATAGCTTCCTGGAATACCCTGAAAAAAGCCTTTGAAGCAGGCAATCCAATCTTACTCGAACCCATCCGTGAAGTTCAGATAATTATACCTGAAGAATATATGGGTGATGTGATGGGTGATGTCTCCACTCGTCGCGGTAAGATTCTGGGAATGGATAAGAAAGGTAAAAAGCAGATACTGAAAGCCCAAATGCCTTTAGCTGAACTATTCAATTATTTCCCCGCTTTGAAATCCTTAACACAGGGTCGCGGTAAATTCGTGCAAAAACCCTCTCACCTGGAGAAAGTTCCGGATGAGATCGCTGTTAAAGTGATAGCTGCAGCCAACGAAAAAAATGATTAATCCTGTTTTTCAATAATAATCCCCCTGCGGATGATAACAACTTTTGAAGGTGGTTAATTCTTACATGGAGGTCTTATGTCCGGTCATAGTAAATGGAGCTCTATTAAGCATAAGAAAGGTGCAGCCGACGCAAAACGTGGCAAACTATTCACCAAGCTGGTAAAAGAAATCATTGTAGCAGCCCGAGAAGGTGGTGGAAACCCGGAAATGAATCCCAGACTGCGTCTTGCCATTACTACTGCCAGAAATAATAATATGCCGGGCAGCAATATTGAAAAAGCTATTAAAAAAGGAACAGGTGAACTGGAAGGTGTGAAATATGAAAGTTATACTTATGAGGGTTATGGACACAACGGTGTAGCAATCATTGTAGAAACACTTACCGATAATAAACAAAGAACTGTATCAGATATCCGACATATTTTCTCAAAATTTGGTGGCAACCTGGCAGAAAACGGTTCTGTCTCTTGGATATTCGAACCAAAAGGTAGAATTGAGATTGCTAAAGAAGGTGTGGATGAAGATGAACTGATGATGACAGCTCTCGATGCCGGAGCAGAAGATTTCTCGAGCGAAAATGAAAATCACGAGATATTTACTGCTTATTCTAACCTGCATACCGTACATAAAATTCTGGAAGAAAACGGATATCAAATAGAAAAGGCTGAACAGACACGCATTCCCAAAAATACTGTTAATGCAGATAATGTGGCTGAGAAATTATTAAAACTACTGGACCAATTGGAAGATAATGACGATGTCCAGAAAGTATATGCTAATTTCGAAATATCTAATGAAATAATTGAGAGGTTGTCGGTAGATTGATAATTATTGGAATTGATCCGGGCAGTCACGTTTGTGGCTATGGTATTTTGCAATTAGAGAATAACAGAATAGTAGCTGCCGGTTGTGATGTGATCAAAGTTAATCCCACTTTGGATCTAGCAGAGAGGCTGGCTGTAATCTATTCAGAAATTGATCAGGTCATTGACGAATACAAACCCGATATTGCTGCCGTTGAGACCATATTTTACGGGAAAAATATAAAATCTGCTTTCACTCTGGGCCATGCCCGTGGTGCAATTTTGCTTGCTCTTGCTCAAAGGAAAATAAAAATTGTAGAGTATTCTCCTCGCGAGGTAAAAAAATCTGTGGTTGGTAATGGAAATGCATCTAAAGAACAAGTAGAATATATGGTTAAAAAGATACTTAAGATCGATATCAAACCTGAAACTCAGGATGCTACAGATGCATTGGCTAATGCGTTGTGTCTGTTTAATAAAATTAAACTCGGGATAAAATTATGATCTCTTATTTAAAAGGTGTATTATCCAGAAAAGAACCGGTAATAGCTATTATTGACTGCCAGGGCGTAGGCTATGAAGTAAACATTCCATTAAGTACTTTTGATAAATTACCTGAAATAGGCAACGAAGTTAAACTTCTGGTGCATTATTCCTTCAATGAAGTGGATGGAACCAGGTTATTCGGTTTTATTACCTCAGAAGAAAAAGAACTTTTCAGGTATCTTATAGCTATTTCCAAAATAGGACCCAAACTTGCTCTTTCTATTCTATCGGGATTATCTGTGGGAGACCTTATCCACGCTATCCAGATGGGAGATGTAAGCCTGATAGCTACTATTCCGGGTATTGGGAAAAAATCTGCCGAACGCTTGATAATTGAATTGAAAGATCGGGTTGGAAATATCCATGCGGATCAACTGCTGAAAGAGGGTGATATTGGTCGTAGCGATATGATAAAAGAAGCTGAATCTGCTTTGCTGACTTTAGGATATAAACAGTTTGAAATACGTAAAGCATTCTCTGCACTTCTTAAGGAACAGGAATTTACTTCTTCTGAAGAGATAGTGAAAGCTGGCATCAAAGCATTGTATAAAAAGAGAAGTTAATGATAAACATCAGGCTTGAAGCCTATAAGATTATAGTAAAAGTCCTTTCCAAGAATCTCTTTTCCAATAAATTACTTCAGCAGATGACCAAAAGATTACAAGTAGCAAACGAAAACGCAGACCTTCTTTACGCTCTAGTAAAGGGCATAATTAAAATGCAAAACAACCTGGAATACATTGCTTCATTATATGCAGATGCAAATAAATTTACTGCTACAAGTAAAAAAATCAAAATTATTATCTATATGGGATTGTACCAGCTTTTATATTGCGATAGCATTCCCGAATATGCAGCTGTGCATGAAACTGTGAGTCTGGCAAAAAAACTATATGGAGATAAGATCGGTAATTTTGTGAATGCTATATTACGAGCATACTTACGTTCCCCACAGATAAATTATCCTGCTAATATCAACGAACGTCTTGCTCTGGAATATTCCTATCCCATAGAAATTATAAATGAATGGCTGGAATACTGGGGAGAAGAAAAAACTGAGATACTGTGCATATATTACAATGATGTCCCCAAACTGCATATCAGAATAAATAATATGGCTACCAGTAAATCTCACCTGATGCAATATTTCAATCGCAGAAACATAAAAACAATTCCCAGCGAAGCTTCCGAAAATATATTGATCTCTGATCAGCCACGCGAAATATTAAATGAAATCGCCTTTTCTGAAGGCTATTATTCCATACAGGATACATCTGCTGCCCTGGTTGTAGAATTACTAAATCCGGAGCTTGATGAGAATATTCTGGATTTGTTTGCTGCTCCCGGTGGCAAGGTTACCTATATCTCCGAGCTTATGGCAAATACCGGAGAAGTAATTGCTGTTGACAAATTTCCCAATAAGATCAAAAAACTGAAACAGGCTGTTGAACGGTTGCAGATAAAAAATATGAGATTAAATGCGGAAGATGCTTTTCATTTTGGACCTGTTGCTGCCGCATATGATAAAGTTCTACTGGATGTACCTTGTTCGGGATGGGGAGTTTTTCAGAAAAAATCTGAATTGCGCTGGCAGTTTAACCAGGATATGCCTAAATTGCTAAAATTACAAAGTGATGCACTCAAATTAGGCACCTCCTTCGTTAAACCCGGTGGATTTATGATCTACAGCACCTGTACATTAAATAAAGCTGAAAATGAATTGCAGATTGAAAAATTCCTTGCAAAAAATAGAGATTTCAAACTTATTCCCGCCAGTGAATTTATTAAAAAAGAATATACTGAAAACGGCTATCTGAAGACATTGCCGTTCGAACATGATATGGATGGCGCTTTTGCTGCCAAATTGCAAAAAAATGGTTAGGAGTTATCAATGCAGAAATTAAAAGGTTTCTTTATTGCTGTCGGCATTCTGATACTGGTGTTTATCGTTGCATTCTTTGCTACAGATATAATTATGAAGATCATCGTAGGACACAGAAATGAAGTAATAGTACCTGATTTGCATGGTATGAATTACGAGATCGCACGTAAAAACTGTAAGGAATTAAAACTCTATGTTACTCAAACGGAGACCGTTTATCATGAAGAGATCGAAAAGGGAAAGATTATCTCTCAAACTCCTAATCCAGAGATTATGACAAAAAAATATCGTACTATAAATGTTATTGTAAGCGATGGACCGGAACTTGTTCGCATACCTTATCTTGATAATCTCAAGGTTGTGGAAGCCAAGTTGAAACTGGAAAATGCCGGGCTTACATTAGGAGAAAAGATTTTTCGGTATTCGGACGAAGTAACTAAAGGAAAAATTATCTATTCTCAGCCAATGGCTGATGAACTAATTCCCAAAAAGAGTTCCATCGATGTTGTGATCAGTCTGGGAAAATATACATCATCTTCGTCTTCCGATAATAAATGGATGGATCTGCTGGACGATACTGACTGATAAGTTCCAGATCCGCTCCAGGACTCATTTTTATCGAAACATAAAATTGAATTTTCTGCATGATATTTTCTTGAAATAAAAAAAATATTTCCATCTTTTTTTTATAATTTCGTAGCTTCTTAAAAAGCAACTCCGTAACTTCTTATATAATAATAAGATACAAACCTGTTTCAAAGAAACGCATTTTCAAGAAAAAAATAGCTAACTTTATGCAAATAAATTAATTGACACATATTCCTGCCAGGCGGAAATAGGTACATGTATGAATTGGTAAAAATGATAGAAAAAAATTGAAAAAAGAAAGAGGTTTAAGTATGACAGATTCAAAATATACAGCGAAAAATATTAAAGTTCTCAAAGGTCTGGAAGCAGTAAGAAAACGACCGGCAATGTTTATTGGCGGAACAACTGAGCGGGGATTGCATCATCTTGTATATGAGGTTGTGGATAATAGTATAGACGAAGCTCTGGCAGGCCGTTGTGACCGTATCGTTGTTACAATAAATACTGATGGTTCTTGCACTGTAGTCGATAATGGAAGCGGTATACCTGTCGATATGCATTCTGAAGAAAAAGTTTCTGCTCTCCAGGTTGTGATGACCATTCTACATGCAGGTGGGAAATTCGATAATAAATCTTACAAAGTATCCGGTGGCTTGCATGGAGTAGGTGTATCTGTTACCAACGCCTTGTCGAAATGGTGTGAAGTAGAAGTTTACCGTGGGGGTAATGTTTATCGCCAACGTTATGAACGAGGGATACCTGTAACCGATGTGGACAAAGTTGGAAGAACCAGTAAAACAGGTACTAAAACCACATTCCTTCCGGATCCTGAGATATTTGAAGTAATCGAGTTCAGTTTTGAGTATCTTTCCGTAAGATTGAGAGAGATGGCATTTCTAAATAAGGGAATAAGAATTCTACTGGAAGACCAGAACACAGGGAAAAAGCATAACTTCCAATATGAAGGTGGAATTATTTCTTTCGTTCAGTTTCTAAATGAAAATAAGAAAGCTCTCTTTCCTGAACCGATTTATATAAATGGGGAGAAGAATGGAACGGAATTTGAAGTTTCGATTCAATACAACGAAGGTTTTCAGGAATTGATCTACAGTTTTGCCAACAATATTAATACTATTGAAGGAGGAACACACCTCAGTGGTTTTAAATCTGCCCTAACCCGTGTAGTAAATACGTATATCAAAAATGCAAATGGATTTAAGAATGAAAAAGTTGCACCTGCCGGCAGCGATATCAGGGAAGGTATTACAGCAGTCATTAGCGTTAAACTCCCTGAGCCGCAATTTGAAGGGCAGACCAAAACAAAACTGCAAAACAGTGAAATAGAAGGTATTGTGAATTCCATTGTTTACGAAAAATTGATGGAATATTTTGAAGAGCACCCACAGGAAGCAAAGAATATTTCCCTGAAAGCCATTCTGGGAGCGCGGTCCCGTGAAGCTGCCCGTAAAGCTCGTGAACTTACAAGAAGAAAATCCGTTCTGGAAAGCGGCACCCTACCAGGAAAATTGGCTGATTGTTCCATCCAGGACCCTTCCCAGACAGAAATATTTCTGGTTGAGGGAGATTCTGCCGGCGGTTCTGCAAAAATGGGGCGAGACCGAACCTTCCAGGCTATCCTGCCACTTTGGGGCAAAATGTTGAATACAGAAAAAGCCCGTATCGACAAAGTGTTGAATAATGAAAAGATCCAACCCATTATTCTGGCTTTGGGAGCAGGTATAGGCGATGAATTCGATGTAACCAAGCTGCGTTACAATAAGATCATTATTATGTCGGATGCCGATGTTGATGGTCAGCATATTGCTACGTTATTGTTAACTTTCTTTTTCCGTTATATGCGTCCACTGGTAGAGTATGGTCATGTTTATGTAGCTAAACCACCTCTTTTCCTGGTTAAAAAAGGTAAATCTAAAAGATATGCATATTCTATCCCGGAACGCGATAAAACAATTAATGAACTCGGCTCGATAGGAATTAGCGTTCAAAGATATAAAGGACTGGGTGAAATGAATGCTGACCAGTTGTGGGAAACCACGCTCGATCCCGAGAAAAGGATTCTTACTGCAGTAAAAATAGATGATGCAATTGAAGCGGATAGAATGTTTACTATTTTGATGGGTGATGAAGTAGAGCCCAGGCGTGAATTCATAGAAACAAACGCTAAATATGTAGAAGTAGATGTTTGATTATAATAACTGATTTCAAACATAGATATAAATTTAATTTGAAAATTTATTTTGGAGGATAGATGATTCACGACAGGTCTCGAATAGAATTAGTCGAAATAGAAGATGTCTTAAAAAAATTATATTTAGAATATTCAATGAGTGTGATCGTTTCCAGGGCATTACCGGATGTGCGTGACGGACTTAAACCCTCACAGCGCAGGATACTTTTTGCCATGAACGAACTCAATTTAACACCGGGAAAAGGGTACAGGAAATGTGCTAAAATTGCCGGTGATACTTCCGGTAACTATCATCCCCACGGTGAGCAGGTGATATATCCCACACTCGTGAGAATGGCTCAACCATGGAGTTTGAGATATATGCTGATAACCGGACAGGGTAATTTTGGTTCACAAGATGGAGATCCACCGGCAGCTATGCGTTATACAGAAGCACGGCTTCAAAAAGCTGCTGTTGACCTGATGGATGACCTTGATAAAAATACGGTAGATTTCCAACCGAACTACGATGATACCAGAAAAGAACCGGTAGTTTTCCCATCAAAATTTCCCAATCTTATTGTAAACGGATCTTCCGGGATCGCTGTAGGCATGGCTACCAACATGGCACCACATAATATAGGCGAAGTATGTGATGGTATTATAGCCCAAATAAACAATCCAGATCTGGAACCCCTGGAACTGATGAAATACATCAAAGGACCAGATTTCCCCACAGGTGGGTATATCATTGGCACACAGGGAGTCAAAGATTATTTTCAGACAGGTAACGGCAGAATAATAATGCGCGGTAAAGCTTCTATAGAAATGAAGAATAACGGTGCCGAATTGATCGTTGTTACCGAAATTCCCTACATGCTTTCCAAAACACTTCTGATAGATAAAATAGTGAGCCTGGTAAAAGAAAAAAGAATTGAAGGCATCAGTGATCTAAGAGATGAATCTGGCAGGCAGGGCATGCGATTGGTCATTTCTATTAAACGCAATGCAGAAGCAAGAGCGGTACTTAACAAGCTTTATAAATACAGCCAGTTGCAGGGAAGCTTTAGTGTTAATAACCGTACTTTGGTAAGCGGTATTCCCAGAGTTTTGAACATGAAGCAAATGATAGAGAATTTCGTCGAATTCCGTCATGAGGTTGTTGTTCGCCGTACCCAGTTTGAACTGGATAATGCCGAGCGCAGGTTGCACATTTTGGAAGGTTTCCGTATTGCCTTAGAAAATATCGATGAGATCATCAGTACGATCAAAGCTTCCAAAACAGTTCAGGATGCCAGCCAATCTTTACAAGAGAAATTCAAGCTCAGTGAAATTCAAGCTAAAGCCATCCTGGAAATGAGGTTGCAGAAACTTACAGGACTGGAAAGAGAAAAAGTAGAAAAAGAGTATAATGAGCTTTTAAAAACTGTATCAAAATTGAAAAACATCCTGGATAAAAAACACCTGAGAATGAATATTATTAAGAAAGAAGTAAATGAGATCAAAGCTAAATATTCTGACGATCGGCGGTCCACCATCCTGGAAGGAACTGCCGATATTGAAACGGAAGATATGATAGCAGACGAAGAAATGGTGGTAACTATATCTCATACCGGTTATATTAAGCGCCTTCCTATAGATACTTACAGGAAACAGGGAAGAGGAGGTAAAGGACTTTCCGGCTCCGATCTCAAAGAAGAGGATTTCACTGAAAGTATTTTTGTAGCATCCACTCATTCATATATCCTTTTCTTCACCGATTTTGGCAAGTGCTATTGGCTGAAGGTTCATAAAATTCCGAAAGTAGGAAGACTTGCCCGGGGCAAAGCTATTGTAAATCTTCTGCAACTGGAAAGAGAAGAAAAGATCGAAGCTTTCGTTACGGTTCGAGATTTCGAACAACCACATTTTGTTACGATGGTAACGAAAAAGGGTACGATTAAAAAATCTGAGTTGATTGCTTTTTCCCGACCAAGAGTAAATGGTATTATTGCCATTAGATTATTGGAAGGCGATCAATTGATAGATGCTCAGATAACTGAAGGTGATAACGATATTATTCTGGCAACCAGTGGTGGATATGCCAACAGGTTCAATGAGACAGATGCCAGGTCTATGGGCAGGAATTCACAGGGTGTACGCGGTATCATGTTAAGAGAGAGTGATAAAGTTGTGGCCATGGTCGTTGTGAAACGAGGAGGAACTCTTCTTTCCATTAGTGAAAATGGTTATGGTAAACGCTCGGAAGTAGCAAATTACAAGGTCACCAAACGCGGTTCTAAAGGCGTTATAACCCTTAAAACTACAGAAAGGAACGGTAAACTTATCTCTTTGCTTGAGGTTGTAGATAACGATGATCTGATGATCGTTACAAAAGACGGCATGATTATAAGGCAGGCAGTTGAAAAGATTTCCATTATAGGCAGGAATACACAGGGTGTAAAACTTATCGAACTTAACAAAAAAGATAAGGTTTACGACATTGCAAGAATTGCAGCTGAACCTGATGTAGAAGAAGAATTGTTCGAAACATTACCTGAAACATCGGAAGCAGCTCCAGACTCCGATGAAAGTACTGACGCCAATAATGAACCTGCGGAAGATCAAGAGGAAGCAACAGCAGAAGAGACAGTAGAAGAAACTGATGAAGAAATTCCTGTGAAAGAAGAACCTGTTACAGCAACTCCAGACTCCGATGACAGTACTGACACCAATAATGAACCTGCAGAAGAGCAAGAGGAAGCAACAGCAGAAGAGACAGTAGAAGAGACTGTAGAAGAGACTGTTGAAGAAATTCCTGTGAAAGAAGAACCTGTTACAGCTACTCCTGTAAAAAAAGAATCTGCTGAAGAAAAACCAAAAACTGAAAGCGGTAAAGAAATTCAATTGGATTTAGAACTTGACGAATAAAAAGTAAAATTTTAATAACAAACCCAAAGCAGAGACGATTTTTAAGATCGTCTCTGCTCATAACTAAACAAAGGATTGGATATGGCACCAAAAAAATGGCTGATAGTAATTTTATTGTGTATAATAATGATTATCATTTCATCTTGTACTATCAAGTATATCCCGGTAGAATCCGAGAATGTAATAATTACTGACGATTATGCAGTGATCAAGACTAAAGGCTGGACATTTGCCGCTGAGAATATGTACTGGATAAAAGAACCGCAAAATCTTTCCGATTATTTCACTACCTTTTATATTCAAGTTAAGAACAGGCAGAATGAAGATTTTGAAATTCAGGCTTCAGATATCAGCTTGCTGGATGAAGAAGGCAACCAGTTCGACGTGGTAAGCCTGGATTACATTGAGAAGTTGTTGCTGCCAAAACAGCTTGAATACCTGGTGATTGCAAATATAGAAAATGAGAAACTAACCGATACTCAACAGCTTTTTGAAGATCAGCGTAGGATATTGGAAGAATGGCGGGAAGCAAAAAAGAACCTGATAACCTACTCACTGAGTTTTGGTAAGATCATTCCCGGCGCCAAAAAATCAGGGTTTATCTTTTTTCCCAAACTGGCTTCCGATAACAAATCCTGTCAGCTTGTTTATCGCAACAATACGATCCAGTTTGTACGGGGTGATAAAAAGGATAAGTAGCTGAATTAGATTTACTCTCGTTACGATCAGGCAACTACCTGACCAGCTTTGACGGATGCACTTCGTAACGCAGATGTATGCGAAGTTAAACTTCTAAGCTGGTTCAGAGTTGTAGCCTGAACCAAATGTTACGGTTCAATCTTCAAGAATGAACCTGCAGAGAGGCAAGTTCAACTTGTGAACAAGGGTAATAAAATACCAGGAGCAAATTATGAACGAATTATATTTTGGTGATAACCTGAAAATAATGAAAGAACTGCTCAAACAAAATCCCAACGGATTCATCGACCTCATCTATATCGATCCACCCTTTAACAGTAAACGCAATTATAATGTTCTTTTTGAAAGCATCGACATGGAAGATACAAAAGCACAAAAACAGGCTTTTGCAGATACATGGAGCAATGTTTCTTATCTTGATACCATTGAAGAA
>DAOUUD010000084.1 GCA_030668345.1 Candidatus Cloacimonadota bacterium
GACATAACATGAGGGTCAACCGGACAGCAAAATATGCAAGAGGATCAATTATTCCTGAGAAGAATATCTGCATTGTAGTCGGGCCTAAACCATAATGTTTGTTAAAGATGTACTTATTCATCTTCTATTTATTAAGTTAAATATGATTAATCTGTAGGTGCTGGTTGTATGAAATAAGGAGGAGAAATGTATAAATTTAAAGTTAAAGATAATATTTATAAAATTTCTATCTCGATTATTTTTGGATTGCTTGGATTCTTCGTTAATTTTCATACAATAATTTTTCCGTTTGGAGAATACACCGCGGCAATTTTACTGGGTTTATTATTTCCCATGCTGATAACCTTGAACTGGGGTTGGAAATACGGATTACTATCTGCCCTGGCTGGTGGCTGTCAGACCGTGTGGTGGCTATGGGGACCAAGTAATGGTTATGCGATTTTCCTGGTAGCACCGCCATTTACACTTTGGATTCTCTGGCATGGAATATGTGCAAACTTACGAAAGAAACAAAAAGTTCATAAATGGTGGCTGAGTATGTACATCGTGGAAATTCCCTTCCGCCTTCTCAGTTCTATAAATTTATTAACCATAAGTAGATGGGCAATTACATTAAATCCACCACCCTGGAATTGGTGTTCAAATGCTCCCAATACAATTCCCATGGATTTTTCAATTTTTGTGGCAATAAAGCAAGCGGCTGTGGGTTTTATTGTTTTACTTTTAGCTGATGTGTTGCTTAATCTTAAGAACATTAGAAGATTTTTCAAATTGAAAGAAGAACCCGTTCAATCGAACACAAACTATATTATCAGTGCTTCGCTCCTGCTTGGTGTTTTATTCTGGGTTTTTGATAGTTTTTTTAGCTCTCTCTCATTTTATACTGATAAATCATTCATTGATCTACTTGCTTTGAATATTCCTTCTTATACTCTTTATGTAAGAATTGCGTTTATTATTGCTTGTCTTATTGGTGGTGTATTGGCAGCAGGTCTTTTACGAAAGCAATTAGAAAATAAGATCGCTCTGCAAGAAAGTGAGAATAAATATAAAACACTCTATGATTCTTCCAGAGATGCAATTATGATCTTAACAAAGGAGCAGGGATATATCAGTGGAAATACTGCTGCTGTGAAAATGTTTAACTGCAAAGATGAACAAGAGCTTATTTCTAAAAACCCCATAGATCTATCTCCGGAATATCAACCTGATGGAATCTTATCTAAAAGAAAAGCTAAACAAATGATGCAAATTGCATTGGAAAAAGACTCTCATTTCTTTGATTGGAAACATAAGCGAATAGATGGGAAAGAATTTTTCACTAATGTATTGTTAACTAAAATTGAATTGCAAGGTAAAGAGTTGTTACAAGCAACAGTTCGTAACATCACCGAGCGCTGGGAAGCTGAAGAAAAACTCAAAAAGAGAAATCAGCAATTAGAAGCCTTTAATAAAATTGCTGTAGACAGAGAATTGAGAATGATTGAATTGAAAAAAAAAATAAATGAACTTCTAAAGAAATCAGGTGAAAAACCTCAATATACTGTTTGAGAAAGATTTATGAAGTTTAGGTTGCTGGTTCTCCGATAATGATCGGAGTAAATTGAACCATAAGGTTAAAAAAAGCAAAAAGTAAAAACATATGGTTCAGGTAACATACCTGAACTAGCGAGGTTTTCTCGACTCGTCGTAAACTTGCGAGTCGAAAGTAAAATTTATGAGGCAAAAATGAAAAAACCACTGAAGATCTTAATGGTGGAAGATAACCTTTTCGACGCCGAACTTATTCGGCTTGAACTAAGGAAAATCAACAAAGACTTTGAATCCAGAATAGTTCAAGATGAAAAGAATTTTCTCAACGAACTTGAAACTTTTCAACCGGATCTGATCTTATCAGGTTATACCATGCCCCAATTCACAGGATTGGACGCTCTGGATATTGCAAAAAAGAAATGTCCCGAAATTCCATTCATCATTGTAACCGGCACTTTAAATGATGAAATTGCAGTTAAATGTATACGCTGGGGAGCCTGGGATTATGTTCTGAAAGACCGACTTGTACACCTGGGACATGCAGTAAAAAATGCCATTAAACTCAAAGCAGAGAATGAAAAAAAGAAACTGGCAGAAGATGCACTGCGGGAGAGTGAGAAACGTTTTAAAGATATTTCTTTCTCAATGGCAGATTGGATTTGGGAAGTTGATGAGAAAGGCGTATATACATATTGTTCAGATAAAGTCCAAAACGTGCTCGGTTATTCTGTGGATGAAATTATTGGAAAAACGCCATTTGATTTTATGGATCATGAAGAAGCTGAGAAGATTAAGAATATTTTTAAACAGATTTTAGAACAAAAGAAACCAATTAAAGATTTAGAGAACTGGAATATTAACAAGGATGATAGAAAAATATGCCTTCTTACAAACGGTATTCCCATCTTAGATGAAAATGGAAATATCACCGGATATAGAGGAGTAGATAAAGATATCACCGAGCGTAAGAAAGCAGAGGATATCCAAAAAACATTATTTAATATTTCCAATGCTCTGAATACAACGGATAATATGCCAGACCTTTACAGCAAGATAAGAGAATTTCTGGGAGATGTAATTGATACAACCAATTTCTATGTTGCTTTATACGATGAAAAAACTGATATGATCTCTCTTCCTTTTGATGTTGATGAAAAGGATGAATTTGAAACGTTTCCTGCTGGTAAGACTCTTACAAAATATGTAATTAAAACCGGCAAACCATTGTTTGCTTCAATGCAATTTCAAAATGAATTAGTAAAACAAGGTAAAATTGAAATTATTGGAACTCGTTCGGAAATATGGCTGGGTGCTCCACTTAAAATCGAAAACAAGGTAATTGGAGTTATCGCAGTTCAAAGCTATGATGATCCCAATCTTTATACAGAAAAGGATATAGAAATTCTAACATTTGTTTCAGAAGAAATTGCTCTTGCCTTTAAACATAAACAGGCGGATGAACAAATAAAAAGAGACCTGGAAGAAAAAGGAATCCTACTCCAGGAAATTCATCATCGCGTAAAGAATAATATGCAGATAATTTCCAGCCTGCTCAAATTGCAATCGGCACACATCAAAGATAAAAGAACTTTGGAGCTTTTCCAAAACAGTAGGGATCGTGTAAAAACAATGTCGCTCATCCACGATGCTTTGTATCGTTCCAAAGACCTGGCTCATATTGATTTTGCAGATTATGTAAGAAAATTGGCTACACAGATATTTATTTCTTATGGAGCTAATTCCAATTTTATTAAATTAAAGATCGATATTAAAGATGTTTTGTTGGATATTAGTACAGCAATCCCCTGCGGTCTTATTATTAATGAGCTGGTCAGCAATTCCCTCAAATACGCCTTTCCCGAAGGAAAAGGAGAGATCGGCATAAGTTTTACCTATAACAACAAGGTTAATACATTATGTGTGAAAGATAATGGAATTGGTATATCAGGAAAAATTAATCTGGAAAATTCTTCGACATTGGGATTGCTGCTGGTAAATTCATTAACCAAACAACTCGATGGTACACTCAAATTGGAAAAAGTAAAAGGAACCTCATTTAAAATTGCATTTAAGAAAACGGAACTTAAAACCTACGGGAAAGTAGAATCATAGGGTTGGTGCTAAGCCACTATTTCACTTTACAATGTCTATATTAGCAAAGCTCAGCTTTGCGTTCAAGTGCGTTCCCAAATACAATTTGGGAACGAGGGTATAATTGGAAAAACTCACCCTGACCCTCTCTTTAGAAGAGAGGGAATTAAAAGGAAAAATTCTTCTTGCTTTTCTTATGTTCCTTCTCTCCTGAGAGAAGGACAGCAGGTTGAGTTGAGAGAAGGTGTCCGGTAGCTTCCGGGTGGATAAGAGCATAAAAAAAAAGCTCGATTTTCATCGAGCTTTTTAAGATGTACTAATACGGTTTATACTAGAGAAACTTGAACGGCTCTTTTGCCCTTTTCGGTTTCTTCAATTTCAAACTGTACTTTTGCACCTTCGGGAAGTGATTTAAATCCTTCACCCAAAATACTTGAATGATGAACAAAATAATCATTTCCATCGGTTGCGGATATAAATCCAAAACCTTTTTGTTCATTAAACCACTTAACGGTACCTTCTAACATACTTTTGCTCCTAGTTTTTTTTGGGATAAATCCCATGCGAATGAGTCTAAACACTACTATGATTATTCCCTATAATAAACGGGTAGAACTATAGAAGAACTTTACACTTAATCACTTGGGGACAAAACACTTTCAGCTTAATATTTGTCAATTTTTTTAATTTAATCAAACAAATTCATTGCATCCTTAATAAAAAATTAATACTAAATAGATAATTTTTCACATTGTTTTTAAACAGAAAATGGGAGGTTATTTTTGCTTCATTATGTTTTTTTACTCACTTAAATAACGAAATATCTTGCAAAGTTTGGAATGAAAAATATTTTATTCCAAAATTATTCTATTTGGTAGCAGGGGTTTTGAATGAAAGCAAAATCTATTCTGATAGTGGAAGATGAAAGGATTATTGCAGTAGATATCAAAAGCACTTTAACCGCTTTCAATTATGATATCTGTGGTGTTGTAGCATCTGGTGAAAAAGCTATCGAAATTGCCCGGAAAAAGAATCCCGATCTAATTTTAATGGATATTGTTCTGGATGGAGAAATGGATGGTGTGGAAGCTGCAGAAATAATCTATAATGAACTTTTGACACCCATAATTTTTTTAACAGCTTATTCAAATGAAAAAATTCTAAAAAAAGCTGTTCTTTCTTCACCTTACGGTTATCTTATAAAGCCATTTGAAGATCGAGAACTGCGAGCTACCATTGAAATGGCTTTCTATAAATCCAAGATGGAAAATACCCTTAAGGAGACACGTAATTTCTTGTGGCGTGTTATCGATACAGTTCCAAATTATATTTTCGTAAAAGATAAAAATGGTAAATATGTGATGGCAAACAAAGCCCTGGCAGATATTTATAGTACTACTCCCAAAAAGATGATCGGAAGATCTGATAGAGATTTTGTACAAGATAATGAAACAGGTAAATTGGAAAGCGATAAATTCGATGAAGATGATATAAAAGTGATTCGTACAAAACAGACGATATTTATTCCGGAAGAATCTTATACTATGAAAGATGGTAATATCAGATGGTTTCAAACTACTAAAGTTCCTCTGGATTCACCCGGTAAACCTGATGTAATACTGGGAGTTGCCACCGATATTACAGAACTAAAACATAGTTTTGAAAAACTGCAGAAACTTTTAGAAGATACTGTGAACGGACTTATTTCAGCTGTGGAAATGCGAGATCCTTACACGGCTGGTCATCAGAAAAGAGTTTCCAGCCTGGCTTGTGCAATTGCAGAAGAAATGGGATTATCCAAAAATCAAATCGATGGTATACGAATTGCTGCTCATGTACACGATATTGGTAAGATTCATGTCCCTTCGGAAATATTAAGCAAACCCGGTCGGTTAACAGAAGCTGAATTTAACTTGATAAAAACACATCCCCAGGCAGGCTACGATATCCTGAAAGGTATTGATTTTCCCTGGCCTATAGCCGATATTGTGTTACAACACCAGGAAAGAATAAACGGCAAGGGTTATCCTAACCAACTAAAAGGCAAAGAGATCATTTTGGAAGCACGGATTATTAGCATAGCGGATGTAATGGAAGCTATAGCCTCCCACAGACCGTACAGACCAGCACTGGGAGTGAATTATGCTCTGGATGAAATTTTCAAAAACAAAGGTATTTTATTTGATGAGATAGTAGTTGATGCCTGTTTGATTTTGTTTAATGAAAAGAATTTTAAATTCGAATATTAAGTTGTAAAATTAATGAAATATATAACAATAATACTTAAAGAAACTATATAAGTATAAAAACTTGACATATAAACCTTATGTTGAATGCATATCACCAAAAATAAATTATCTGGGAGGAAAAATGGTGTTAGAACATCTTCTATATACAGAATCACATGAGTGGTTGAATGTGGAAGACGATATTGCTGTTATGGGCATTACAGATTACGCCCAGCACGAACTTGGAGATATAGTTTATGTGGAATTACCGGAAGTTGGCGATGAACTTACAAAGGGTGAAGCGCTGGGTTCCGTCGAAGCTGTGAAAGCAGTTGAAGATATTATATCCCCTGTTAGCGGAGAAGTTCTAGAAGTAAACGAAGTATTGGAAGATGCACCGGAAACTATAAATAAATCAGCCTTTGAAGAAGGTTGGATAGTCAAGATCAAGCTCTCTAATCCTACCGAATTGGACGCATTACTGAAAGCAAATGACTACGCTGAACTGATAGAAGAATAAGAACTCAAACGTGGCAAAATTTGATAAAAAAAGCTTTCTGATCATACTGATATCACCTTCTGCAGGTGGTAAATCTGCTATTCTCAGAAGAGTTTTAGATGAATGTGAAAATGTTGGGTATTCCATCTCTTACACTACGCGCAAACCACGTAGCAACGAAAGAAAAGGTGTTGACTATCATTTCATTTCGGAAAGTGAATTCAAAGAACTTAAAGCTGCCGGTGATCTGCTTGAATCGGCAGATGTGCATGGCTGCTGGTATGGTACTTCCCGCAGATTCATCGAAAGTGAGCTGCAAAAGGGAAGACATATCATTATGGACATCGATGTTCAGGGTGCCAAACAGATATTGCAGCAAGATATCGAGGTTGTAACGATCTTTATAATTCCACCTGATATCAGTGTACTTAGAAAGCGCCTGAATGACAGGGGAACAGATTCCCAAAAGGAGATCGAAATACGATTGCAAACCGCCAGCAAAGAAATGGAAGAAATAACTCATTTCGATTATCTGGTAATAAATGATGATTTTGAAACGGCCGTTCGAGAAGTGATCGAGATAATTCGTGTTGAGGAAAAAAAGATTGAAAGATTTACAAATATAAAAAATAAATTTTATGGAGGTTAGATGACAGTAAGTAATAAAGATATATCAGTAGAAAAATTTCTTGAAAATAATAATATGACTTATCTTTTTCTGCTTCTGGCAAATTTGGAAGTGCAAAGATTAAGTAATCTGCCTTTCACGATAAAGAAATCTTTAAAGGGTAAACTTACTTCGATCGCACTTGATCATATTGCAGCCAACGAAATTCCCGATTACGTAATGGAA
>DAOUUD010000086.1 GCA_030668345.1 Candidatus Cloacimonadota bacterium
GGATCAAATTTGATAGAATTTATTAATTCATCACTTTCCTGCTGCCAGGAAATACATCCATCTGTACTTTTCCATAAACCCTGGTATCCACCAGCATAAAAAATACTAGTATTAAAAGGATGTGATTCTATCTCCTTAATATAAGAATTAAATATATTTGAGTTTTCTAATTGGCAGTTAAGTCCGCCATCATAAGACCTATATATGCCGCAAGATGTTCCAAAATAAATATTATTTGTATTTTCTCTATTGGCTTCACAACGATTGCGAAGACTAACTCCTCTCCCGGCACATAATGAATCTATATATTCCCAAGTATTACCATTATCACTACTTTTTTTAACATTTCCGGATATTGAATTCTCCCATCCTTCTGCTACATATAAATTATAATTTATATCTGCATACAAACTGGTGTGCCATAATTCGTAATCAGGTATCCATGAATAACCTCCATCATTTGAAGAAGCCAATAACCAATCACCAAATCCTGTGTATATTATACTCCACATATTCTGATTATTATCGGGATTTATTGAAAGGTCATAGATTGGAAAATCATCCATAATTATTTGCCATTCATTTCCACCATCAATACTTTCCATAAGTCCCCAAGAAAAACCGGGTTCTCCACCACTTTCTATTCCAACATACAGATGTTCTTCACTATCAGGTACATTAGTAATACAAGCTATATGATATGTATCTCCATTAGGGACGCTTTCAATTAATTCCCAGTTATTTCCACCATCAATAGTTTGATATAACCCTCCATTTGTTAAGGGTAATGGAGGTCCAACAAACTGTGGTTTCACACCAATAAAAATCTTATCAGGATTATTTTCATTTATGTGAATATAATCAACATCAAGAGAATCTGGTAAGGTTTCATTTGCCTGCTGCCAACTTATACCTCCATTATTGCTCTCAAATAATCCTCTCCCTCCGGTACCAATCCAGAGATGTTCAGCGTTTGTAGGATCAATTGCAATTGATTGAACAGGATAATAATCTCCAAACCACCAACATGGTAAGGTAGGAGAATTATCAAGAGAATCCTCCCAGGTGGGTAAATTCTCAATCGAACAATTAATCCAATTTTCTGCTCCGTCTATACTTTTATAAATCCCATCACAATAAGTTCCAACATAGATAACACTTGTATCTGAAGGAGCTATTGCCAGAGAAATAACATGCGCAGAAAATGGACCGTTTCTATCCCATTCCTGGGCGGAAAGAATTGATATGATAAAAAATAACATGTATATTAATAGGATAATTTTTATTTTACTTAAGTTCATCTTTCCTCCTTAAGTTGATGTTAACGCATGTATCCACGAACAAAGATGCATCTTTCAAATTTCAATCTCTAAATAATAGAATCAATTATATTAACACTTCATAACATTTCCAATGCTGAGTTTCATAACTGAAAAAAAAATGAGAAATTGGAGAAAGATGTCAAGGATATTTTTTTTGAGTTAATAATTTATTTAAATGTAAAGAACCTAAAGTAAATTTAAGAAATTACCCCATATTAATAATTCTGCATATATTGTATAAGGCTATAACTTCCTGTAATTATTAAAGTTGCTATGTATTTTCAAATTAATAGATAATTATTTATTTGACACAGATTTCATCAAAATGGTTTAAAGTCTACAATTAATAAAAAAGGAGAGATTATGCAATTACAAGAAAAATTTATTATAGCTGCCAAAGAATATTCTTCCAGGATGGCTGTGTATGACCAGGCAACAGGCAAGGATATTCCTTATGAAAGAATGCTGATAGCATCATTGATCCTGGCCAAGAAATTCAGTAAGTATAAAAGCCGGTATATAGGTATAATGGTACCCACTTCAGCAGGATGTATGCTTTCCATACTGGGGGTACTGATGAGTGGAAAGATACCTGTAATGATCAACTATTCCACGGGAGCTGGGGAAAATTCTATCTATGCACAGGAGAAATGCAGTTTTAGAACCATCATCACCAGTAAAAAACTCCTGGAAAAGATCAATTGTGAACATGTGCAGGGAATGGTTTACCTGGAAGATATCATGCCTTCCATAACTATCGTAGATAAACTTGGAGCACTGTTCAAGTCAAAACTGCCGGTAAAGACATTATGTTCGAAAGTAAGGTATGGCAGCGATGATGATACTTCTGTAATTCTTTTTACCAGCGGCAGTGAAAAAGACCCTAAAGCAGTTCAATTAAGCCACAAGAACATTAACCATAATCTGGAGAATTTACCTAAAATCATTGATTTCTCTTTTGAGGATGTATTTGCCGGCACATTGCCTCTTTTCCATGTTTTCGGATTAACTACTAATTTCTGGCTGCCTATCACCATCGGAGCAGCAATTGTTGCACATGCCAATCCGCTGGATTACAAAGCTATTGTAGAATCTGTGAAGAAATATAAAATAACTCTTTTGATAGGAACACCTACCTTTTTCCACGGCTATTTGAAAAAGGCCCAACCTGGCGATTTTGCTTCTGTAAGATATTCTCTGGCAGGTGCAGATAAACTTCCCACAAAACTCAGAATGACATACCTGAAAGAACACAATATGGATATAATGGAAGGATATGGTGCCACCGAAACCAGTCCTGTTGTTTCTGTGAACGTGCCTGATGCAAACAGACCCGGTAGTATTGGAAAACCAATTCCCAATGTTGAAGTGAAGATACTTGATATGAATACAGATAAAGTACTGCCAGCTAACTGCGAAGGGAAAATATTCGTGAAAGGTGATCTGGTTTCTACCGGCTACCTGGGAGATATAGAAGAAACATCTCTTCACATGCGTGATGGCTGGTATGATACCGGTGATATGGGAATTATTGATAAGGACGGATTCATGTGGCATCGGGGCAGGCTGAAGAGATTTGTGAAAGTAGCCGGTGAAATGGTATCATTGGTAAAAGTAGAAGAAGTATTAAGCAAATATCTGCCGGATGACGTATTATGTTGCGTTGTAGATGTACCCAACCCGAGTAAAGGTTCGGATGTTGTAGCTGCTGTTGCTACTGGTGAATTCGACAGGAAAAAAGTGCTGAAACAGATGGCAAAAGAATTGCCGCCCATTGCAGTTCCCAAAGAATTCTATGTTGTTGAAGATATTCCCCTCATGGGCAGCGGTAAAGTAGCTTTCCGGGAGGTGGAAAAGATCTGCCGTGATATGCAGGAAAACGGTAAAAAATAAATCGAAAGGGCTGATGAAGATCAGCCCTTTATTTTCTCTTAGAATTTATAACTTATTCCTATTGAATTGATCCCAAGCTCTACATTGAATCTGTCCGAGCGGTTCATTCTACAAATAAGATAGCTTATTCCACTTCCCATAATAGCACCTATAAATACATCACTGGGAAAGTGATTGGCAGAAGCAACTCGTAATACCGCTGTAGCAGTTGCTGAACCATATAAAAGTACAGCAATGGGAATGTTATCTCCGTATCTGTCACGGTACACATAGTACCCGAAAGTAGCTGCCGAAAATGCCGTAGAACTATGGCTGGAATAAAATGAATGCCGGCTGTTATCCTGTTGTTTTTTCTTCAATGTTATCTCATCATCATACACATAGGGTCTGGCTCGTCTGCTTATGGTTTTCCCCCATTTACATACAGCACTTTGAGCCATGAGAACTTCTGAATATACCATGATATTATCCAGGAAGTGATCTTTATCATAAGCCAGGAATAGCCCTGATCCTAATGTTAAATAAACAGTGTAATCACTCCAATCTTTCAGATTTTGCGAATATGGCTGGAATGCTATCCTATCAAAAAAAGGAACATCATCTTTATCCAGGTTTTCGATCTCACTTTCGGAAAAATCTTTAATAAGTATATCATCAAAGTGATTATTACTCAGATCGAGCAGAATTGCAGAAGAGAGAAAGCCAAAATATTGAAGTCGGTTGATATGAAAGGTTTGTGCTTTTAAGGAAACAGTAAATACAATTATTAAGATGATAATGCTCTTTTTCATCAGGAAAGCCTTACATTGAATAAAAGTACCATAAGGATATAAAATTACTCACCCAACGTAGCTACCATCACCGCTTTGATTGTATGCATCCTGTTCTCGGCTTCTTCAAATACTCTGGATGCAGGGCTTTCAAAAACCTCGTCTGTCACTTCCATTTCCTGCAGACCGAATTTCTGGTAAATATCTTTTCCAACTTTGGTTTTTGTATTATGGAAAGAGGGAAGGCAGTGCAGGAAAATAGTGTTGTTCTTACCCGTCATATCCATCATCTTTTTGTTTACCTGGTAAGGTTTCAGCAGGTTAATGCGTTGTTCCCATACTTCAGCAGGTTCTCCCATGGAAACCCACACGTCTGTGTAGATGACGTCGGCGTCTTTCACTCCCGATTTAACGTTGTCTGTTATAGTTATCTTTGCACCTGTTTCTGCAGCGATTTTTTTGCATTTTTCTACTAGATTTGCATCGGGTTGCACTTCCCCGGGAGCTACAATACGCAGATCCATACCCATTTTGGCACCGCCTACCAATAGTGAATTTGCTACGTTGTTCCTGCCGTCGCCCACGTAAACAAAAACCATTTCATTGTAAGGTTTGTGCAGGTATTCTCTGGCTGTAAGAAAATCTGCAAGGACCTGGGTAGGATGGAATTCTGTGGTTAATCCGTTCCAAACGGGAACTCCGGCATATTCACCAAGCTCTTCCACGATCTTCTGACCGAACCCGCGATATTCGATGCCATCGTACATTCCCCCCAGAACTCTGGCTGTATCCTTCATGGTTTCCTTGTGCCCTATCTGGCTGCCGGTTGGTCCCAGGTATGTTACATGAGCTCCCTGGTCGAATGCTGCCACTTCAAAAGCACAACGGGTTCGGGTGGATGTTTTTTCAAAGATAAGAGCAATATTTTTCCTGATCAGTTTTTGCTCTTCTTTACCATCTAATTTATCTTTTTTCAATTTCTCAGAAAGTTCAAGAAGATATTCGATCTCTTCCGGTGTAAAATCCAGAAGAGTCAGAAAATTTCGTCCTTTTAAATTGGTAGCCATAACCATCTCCAAATTTTTTTTTCAAAGATTAAAAGTTATGATTTTATTGCAAGGATTTTTATAAAAGAAAAAGAGGGGATCGCTCCCCGCTATATCACTATTTGATCAGCATTATCTTTTTAAGATTATGTGAAGATACCGTTTTTAATCTCACAAAGTAGAGTCCGCTGGAAACCTGTTTACCAGAGTTATTTATGCCTTGCCAGATATAATTGGAAGAAACTGCAATTTCATTATGAAGCAGCGTTTTTACTAATTGTCCACGCATATTGTATATCTGCAAAGTAACAGGTTTATCTGCATCAGAGCTTTTCAGGGTAAGAGAAATATTGGTTTCCGGGTTAAACGGATTGGGATAAACACTGATTGAACTTGATATCGGAGTTATCGTTTCTTCATTTGAATATCCGGTTGGAACCATGCCGTTGGGACCACCATAAGCACCCATATCGTTGCGGGTGCCGTCGGGGTCGTTGTAAACAGGATCAGGATTTCCGGTATCGATACAGGGAGATGTGTCCTGCAGCCACCAGGAAGAAGTAAGTCCGTCATAAGCAGTTCCATTTCCTCCGGAAGGATTCTCAAACAGTGGATCGGCATCGATATTGCCTGTTCCGGTATGACCACCGGAAATACATGAATAAGTTGCATCGATACTACCACCGATATTATTGAATACAGTTGCATCTGTAATTAGAATATCGTTCATTATTATTATGTCGGAATTGAAAATAAATATTTCACTGATGGATGAACTATTATTAGCGATCGTATTATTTATCAGGTTCGCATTGGAATCCATCTGGAAAACCAGTGAACCATAATTACTGGTATTGTTGACGATTATATTATTCCTGATCTGTGGAGATGAGGCTACACAGCGAATACCACCAGTGTTGGTCGAACTCTGGTTATTGGCAATAATGTTATTTTCAATAATCACATCATCGGATGATTGAACATCGATAGCTGCTCCTTTGGCAGTACTGGAATTGCTATAAAACACACAATCTACTATTTCTAAATTTGAATAATTTTCTATTCCAACAGCTGTTTCTGTGGCATTACTGAATTTGCAGTTGATTAGTTTGTTATCTTCCTGAGTATTTGAAAACTTCATACCTTTCCAATCGGTTGTAGAGTCAAATAGAATGGTTGCAGAACCGCTGGCATCCGCTTGTAACAAACCATTAACAGAAAACTGTGCATTATTTTCTATAAATATGTCTACTCCGGGAAGAATATACAATCCATCACCTTCGGAAACCTGAACATTATCCACAATTGTGTAAGGTTCAAATTCTTCTGTCCAGATACCGGAAAGGTCGCCCGAAATGGAAGAAGCATCGGTAACAGTTATGTAATCTTCGATAGTTGTTTCCACTATTTCATAGCCGTCTGTTATCTGCAAGGTTACATCATATGTTCCTATTTCGTTATAGTAATGGAACGGATTTTCATCATAATTATCATAAACTCCGTCACCGTCGAAATCCCAGGCATAACCGATAATACCGCTCGGTGGATATGATGTATTGTAGAACTGCACACCCAGGTTGGATGGCCCTGTCTGCACATTGCTTTCGAACATGGCAATGAGTCCGGTTTCCAATGTGAATTCAATCGTATCGCCTGCATAGCCAATATCATGAATGAATAATCCACCGGGATTTCCATTCTGCAGGAAACATGAAGGATTTGTATTGTCATTGATCTCGGTTCTTTCCACATCGGCACTGAAATGAGCCTGGTTAATGTTGCCATTCACAGTAAGAGTTCCATCTGGACGGTACACATATAATTCATCGGGAGGTCCACTGGCGTTTCCATTAAGTGTAGGATCGATGCGGTAAACTATCAATCCTGTACCGGGAACACTTGGTTCAAATATACCTTCCTCTTTGCGGTATTCTACCATAAAGAATTCGGTGTTGGAATTGGGGGAAGGAATTTTATAGCAACTATATGGAGAATTGGCAAGAGGATCAAGAGAGTATGTTCCTGAA
>DAOUUD010000008.1 GCA_030668345.1 Candidatus Cloacimonadota bacterium
CAACCAATTTATCTTCCAGTTCTTTTATCTGCTGGATTAACTTAGCAATACGTTCATCCTTTTCCTGAAGTGTTTCATTGAATTTATTTTTCACGATATTATCATAAGCAAGGATGAATTTAAGAGAGAGCTTGATCTTATTTGCCAGTTTTGTAAGTGCTTCTTCATCTTTTTTACTATAGGTTGTTCCGTCGTTCTTTTTACCAAAAGCCAGGAACCATTTATGTTCCAAATCATGAATTATCGGGATTATTAGTGCAAAGCTGGCGATCTCCTGCTGATCTTCGTTCAAGGGTCCGTAGTTGCGGATCATCCTGTTTTCAAGCAAATAAAGATGAATATCTTCTACTTTCGAGTTTTCTTCAATATCGCTTCCTCTGATTTCGTTGTATTTATAACTTTTCATTTCCTTATCGTAGGAAATCAGAGCAACTTTTGTAATAGGAAGTCTCTGAATTAAATTCTCACATATATATTCTTCAAATCCCTCGATAACACTTTCTCCAGTCAAAGCATCTGTAAAGGTTTCTGTTTTCTCCAGGAAATCCAGATCAGATGTGTTTAGTTTATTATCTACAAATTTCTCCACACGATTTCTTACCGGATTAAAAAAGGCAAGAAGTCCGATCGTAGCTGGGATCCCCGCAATAAATTCCGATCCAACAAATCTTCCAAAAAGCGACTGTAAAAGCTCTCCCAATGAATAATCGATCAAACCAAAAAAAGATATGAAGAAAACACCGATGATCGAATATATCATAGTACTTCTTATTTTTATATCGAGTGTAGTACCGGTGAGCAAGCCCCAGGTAAAGGAACCAAAAAACCATAGAATACCTATAAAAAAACCTAAAAGTGAAATTAAAAGTAAAACAACTATTACGCCTGTTTGAATATTATGAATTCCAAACTGCACCGAACCGCTTACACCAAAATAAAGTTTCAATATGGCTGCCAACAGGGTTATAGCGATAATAGATACAAGAGAAATGAAAATACCTCTGAATGCATTGAGCAATCTTTTCATAGTTATCGAGCCGGTCTTCTTATATGCTTTCCATAAAATTATGAATCCGATGAATATCCAAACAACCGACCAAACATATAGAAAAATTTCTAAATTAGTTTTAATTATTAAACCTAAAAAGTAGGTAATCAAAATTAGTAAAACTGTCAGCAGATAGATTTTTATTACTTTTTTTTCCGGGTTCACTTTCTGCACCATAAAGTGATAGAATAATATACCCAGAAATCCTGAAGAAATATTCGAGAAAAATGGGGATATATCAAAACCCGGCAGGTTATCAGGACTGGACAGAAGCAACAGAAATAAAACGATTAGAATGTTCTCTTTTGACTGGCTGTATTTTAATAAAAGAAAGGAATTAAAAAAGATAAATAACAGGAAAAGTGCATTGAATCCGATGTTGATCAATTCTGAATATCTTTTATCAGGAATAGTTTGAATCGTTATTGTTTGTGTGGAAATGCTGTCTGCATAGGTTATTTCAACCTCTTTTTTATTTCCTATTACTTCGTGAATTTCCTCATTAATATCATTGATTTCGAGAATTGCAGGTGATTCATCCTGATCTGCAAATATGAAATTTATATTTCTTCCCTGGTTAACGGTATCTTCAGAAGTTTGTTTTTCAAGTTCTTCCACTATTAACGTATCTATTGCTGTTATCATCTTATTATGAAAAGTCTTTACCAAAGTGGAATCTTTAAAATTTACAGCTTTTCCATTCTCAATATCGAAAGGTAAGGTCCTTATAAAAACATCATTTTTAATAGTAATTCCCAAATTGATAAGATTCAGAAATAGAAATGTAAAAAATAGTATCCAGCCTGTCTTCACCAGAATTTTATGTAAATTGTCCGTCATCCTCGCCCCCATTGGCAAAATAGTTCTTGACCAAATAAATGTCAAACCATTAAGAAAAAATCGAGGTTAATATGATCGATAGAAAAAATACAAAGATTATAAAAGTTGGAAAGATATTTATCGGTGGAGACTACCCTGTTTCAATCCAATCCATGACAAATACAAAAACAGCTGATACAAAAAACACTATCGAACAGATAAAAGAACTTACAATGGCTGGATGTCAGATTATCCGTGTGGCTGTTCCCGATATGGAATCAGCACGAGCGATAAAACAGATTAAAGATGCTATTTCAATTCCCCTTATTGCAGATATTCATTTCGATTATAAATTAGCTCTTGAATCGCTGAAAGCGGGAGTGGACGGACTTCGTTTGAATCCTGGAAATATCGGCAGTGAGCAGAAAGTATTAAAGGTTGTGGATGCAGCGCGTGTAAGAAAAATTCCCATCAGAATCGGTGTGAATAGCGGTTCGCTTTCCAAAGAAAAACTGAAAAAATATGGTGTTACAGCAGAAGGAATTGTAGAAAGCGCCTTAGAACATGTAGCGATTTTCGAAAAAGCGAATTACCATGAGATGAAGATTTCGGTAAAAGCTTCTTCCGTACCTTTAACATTGGAATCTTACAGGTTATTAAGCAAGAAAGTGGATTACCCGCTTCATCTTGGCATCACCGAAGCAGGAACGGAATTTACCGGTACAATCAAATCTTCCATAGGTATAGGCATTTTGCTGGCAGAAGGTATTGGCGATACAATTCGCGTTTCACTTACAGCCGATCCGGTAAAAGAAGTGTTAGTTGCAAAAGAGATCCTCAAATCTCTGCATTTGCGAAAAGGACTGGAAATAATCTCCTGCCCAACCTGCGGCAGAACAGAAATCGATATCATTTCACTTACCAAAGAAGTAGAAAAACAACTGGAACCATTTTCTGAACTGGATCTAACAGTTGCTGTGATGGGTTGCATTGTAAATGGTCCCGGTGAAGCACGTGAAGCAGATTATGGTATTGCCGGTGGAGAACACGAAGGATTACTTTTCAAAAAAGGAAAGATCATCAAGAAAATACCAGAAAAAAACCTTTTAAATGAACTCATAGCAATTATCAAAGCTGATGTTCAAAAATAAATTTATCATACTTTTTTTTCTGCTGTTTATTCACAATATCTATTCTGCAGAACTAACTGTAGGAGAGATTTTATTTGAGGGAAACAACTTCTTTTCCGACAAAGAATTACAAAGCATTATCCAGTCCGGTATCGGTGCCATCTTCGATCAGAAACTGCTGAATGAAGATGCAAAATCTATCGCAAATATGTATCATATAAGAGGGTACCAGAACGTAAAAGTTCATAATCCTCAGATAATTACCAAAGGCACCGAGGAGATCGATATTGTTTTCAGGATAGAGGAAATGGAGAAACTTAAGATCAATAATCTCATCCTGCACGGAAACCGATATATCTCTGAAAAAAAAATACTTGATACGATCGATCTTAAAAACCTCTATCTTTCCGAGCTGGATACTGTTCTCAAAGACATCGTTGAAATGTACACCCTAAGCAGCTTTCTCTTTGCTAGTGCAGAAGTTGACAGCCTGCTGAAAACAGATTCCTCGATAGACGCATTCCTGAAGATACACGAAGGCAACTTTTGTGAATTCCATGATTTCAAGTTCAGGGGGAACAAAATTACTACAAATAAAACTCTTTTGAAAATTTCTCAATTGGAGGACATTGAAAAGATCACTCCACTTATTCTGGATCAATCATCAGAACTCATTCAAAAGAAAAAATTTATTAAAAGCTGTAAGATCATTCCACTGAATCATCGGCAATTACTCATCGAGGTGGAAGAAGACAGGATGAGCCTGATATCGGGCATTGCAGGGTACGACAATTCTAAGACCAGCAGCAACAAACTATCCGGCTATCTTAACCTGGAATTTTTAAACCTATACGGTACAGATCGTTCACTTTCGCTGTTCTGGCAGAGAATTTCCGCAGACAGGAATTCTATCGAACTCAATTATCACGAATCCGGACTTCAGCGATTTCCTGTCAGTGGTGATTTTCTTGTTTTCCGCGAAGAAGTTGATTCCACATTTATAAGAACTAAATTCGATGCTGAAATCTATTATTATGATCTATTTAATAAATATGGTGTTTACATGGGAATGGAAGACATCTATCCCGGCAGCAGACGACCCAAGATAGTAGAAAAAACCTCATTTAAAAAAGCAGGAATATTCTGGGAAAAAAATGTTACCGATTACTACCTGAATCCATCTTCCGGTTCGATATTCTTCCTGAAATATTATTATATTTTCAATCGCATAGAAAATAAAAACATTTCTAAACAGGCAGTGGAATTGAGTTTTAACCATTACTTTGGAATTTCCAATAACCTGGTGGTGGCTACGGGTGCAAATGCAAATGTACTAGAAAATAAAGCTCTTACCGCTTATGAAGTATTCGAACTGGGAGGTAGCCAAAACCTGCGTGGGTTTAACGAAAATCAGTTCTCCGGATACAGAATTCTCTGGTCGAACCTGGAAATACGTTATCTGTTATCAAGAAATTCAAGAGCTTTTTTATTCTCAGACTACGGTTACGTTCACAACGATGAATACACTTTTGATAAACTGTTTGGTTTTGGTTTTGGCTTGAGAGTGGAAACCCGTTTGGGTATTCTGAGACTCGATTACGGTTTCAGTTATTTTGAGGATGAACTCAGAAATCCACTTGACGGAATTATTCACTTTGGATTAGAAACAAAGTTGTAAGAAAAGGGGTTCTGGGTTCTGGGTTCTGGGTTCACTTGGAAAAAGTTTTGAAACTTGACACAAGTCGAATGATCTTGTGTTAAGTTGAACTGGAATATAGTTATGGTCGGGAAACTTAAGTCAAGATTGCTGATACCGTTAAATATTCTATGAATTGAATTTAACGGGTTATAAAGCCAACTTAACTCAAGTTAAGCTGGTAAATTTACAGTTTTAGGATTTGTAATTTATTTGTTATTTGTTTTTTGAGATTTGGAATTTTTGAATAAGGAGGTTCAATGGACAAAAATGGAGAATTAAAAGTTGGAGTTTACGTTGATGTATCCAACATTGCTCAGAACGGTGGATTTGGCATGCAATATGATGTTTTGCGCGAATTTGCCTGCTGCAATAATGGTGTTGCTATCCGCTTAAATGCGTATGTGGCTTTTGATGAGGAACGTTCAAAAACAAACCCTGAGTACAAGATCAAATCAGAGAATTTTCATTCTATGTTACGGGATTTCGGTTATAAGGTGATAGTAAAAACAGTCCGCTGGTTCGTGGATGAGCATGGTGTTCGTTATGGAAAATCAAACGCCGATCTGGATATGGCTGTCGATACTTTGATGCAATCCGAGAGACTGGATTATGTTCTGCTGGTAAGTGGTGATGGTGATTTTGTACAGGTGGTACGCGCACTGCAGAACAAAGGCTGCCGGGTGGAAGTATTGGCTTTTAAAAATGTGGCTCACAATTTAAAGACCGAAGCAGATGTTTTTACTTCCGGTTATCTCGTTCCAGACCTTCTCCCCATAGAAGTGTATGATACCAATAATGGAAAACGAATAGTAAGAGGTATCTGCTATTCCTTTTTCCCGGATAAAGGCTTTGGTTTTATGCGTTTTATGAAAAAGCTGAGCGGTGGTTTGTGGATCACCGATTCCCGTAAAAGCGAATCGCCTTACGAAACTGCTTTTGTGCACAATACACAATTTCCTGATAAAGTAGACCAATCTAAGCTTCCAAACCGTGAGATGATATTTGAATTTGAATTGAAGGAAGTGGAAGGAAAAGGCCTGCAGGCAGAAAATGTAAAACTTCTGGAATCCTGATGAGGATTTATTTGTGAATAATAAATTTGCTGTTATAGATGTAGGAACGAACAACGTTCTGTTTCTTATTGCCAGGAAAAATAACAACAAGTTGGACATCCTGCATCGTGATACTAATATCTCAGCTTTCGGTAAGAAAATGCAAGAAGGGTATCTTAATAAAACAGCAATAAACAAAACAAAAAGAATACTATTTGATAATATTAATTTTGCCAGATTATTTACAGAAAAAATAATAGTGGTGGGAACCAGTTGCTCACGGGATGCTAAGAATATTGATATTTTAGAGCAATGGCTGAAAAAAAAATTCGGTTTGAAATACAATATTATAAGTGGGGAAAAAGAAGCTCAACTGAACGGTCTGGCCAATATTACTGAATTCATGGAATTTAAAAATATCGTTATGTTCGATGTGGGTGGCGGCAGTACGGAATTTACCTATTTTTATAACGGAAAGATGATTTATAATCAGAGCTTGAAGCTGGGCATTAGAAGACTGCATAATTCCCAAGATACAGATTATTCAGAAAGAGTGAGAATCACACAAAAGGCATTAAATAATCTTGTTTTACCCGATTTCAAAGAATTCAAGATGATCGGGATCGGGGGAACAGTTACCAGTTTGAGTGCAGTTAAACATGGCTTGCAGAAATACGATGCGGATATTGTTCATAAAAGCTCTCTCAGAAATTCTGAGGTCAAAGAAATGTTAGACCGCTTCCGGCGTATGAGCAATAATCAGATCGTTCGATTAATGCCTTTCGACCGCTACCGGGCAGATATCATTACTACCGGAACAATGATCGTTACGGAGATCATGGATCTCTACGGAAAAGATGAAATTATCGTGAGCGACAGAGGACTGCAATTCGGTATTCTGTACCAGGAAGAAAAAGATTTGAGGGAAATGCTTTCCTGATGGGATTATCAAAATGGAAAATATATTAAATAAATTAAAACATCAAAAAGGCGAACCGGTTGAAATTAAAATAAAAGGAAAGATAATCAGCAGAGATCATTTCACCTTTATTGCCGGACCCTGCACCATAGAAAATTATGAAGACCTGCTGAAAATCGTGAAGCGTCTTCAGAAAATGGGAATTAACTTCTTTCGTGGCGGTGCTTACAAAATGCGAACTTCCCCCTATAATTTTAAAGGGTTGGGAAAGACCGGTCTGGAATTTATCAAAAAAATTGCGGACGAAACCGGCATGATATCTGTCTCGGAAATTGTTGCTGAGGAAGACGTTGATGAAATGAGTGAAAACGTTGACATTTTGCAGGTGGGAACGCGTAATATGCACAATTACCGGCTGCTCTGGAAATTAGGAAAAGTAAACAATCCTATAATTTTAAAACGTGGTATGAGCAGCACTATCGAAGAGTGGCTGCTGGCAGCAGAACATGTCATTGAAGCCGGCAATCCGAAAGTGATATTGTGTGAACGCGGTATTCGTACCTTTGAAAATTTTACCCGCCATACCCTGGATATTTCTGCTATTCCTGCCGTGAAAAGCCTGAGCAACCTGCCCATCATTGTCGATCCGTCCCACAGTTCGGGACGCAGGGAAATGATAAAATCACTCAGCTGGGCTGCTATGGCTGCCGGAGCAGATGGACTTCTCATCGAAACGCATTTCTCGCCGGATAATACAATCTGTGACAGCGAACAAACTATAGATTTTGAGATCTTATCAGAAATCCTGGAGAAAAA
Organism: Candidatus Cloacimonadota bacterium; assembly: GCA_030668345.1. Taxonomy (GTDB): domain Bacteria; phylum Cloacimonadota; class Cloacimonadia; order Cloacimonadales; family TCS61; genus JACNIV01. Next base: position 7,484 of record DAOUUD010000008.1, read on the forward strand.
AGAAGTACTATTAACTTTGTGGGGAAAAGAGTAGGTTTTTCATTTCGACTCGAAAGTAAAGCGTCGAGTCGAGTAATGCTAACACAATTTCTTCTCGAGTCGTCGTGCCTTACGACTCGAAAGTCTGATACTAACTGTTCGAAAAGCAGTCCTTATTTCAAGAGTATCATTTTCTTTGTTTTGGAATAATTACCTACTTTCAATTTGCAGAAGTAAATTCCTGATGAAACTACTTTATTGTTGCTGTCTTTACCGTTCCAGATGATTGAATGCTCTCCCTTTTCATAGTGATCATCTGTTAGAGTTTTAACTTGCTGACCTTTTATATTATAGATTGAGAGTATAACTTCATTTTCTTTAGGTAATGAGAAGTTTATAATCGTTGTCGGATTAAATGGATTTGGATAAGATTGTAAATTGTATCCTGGTTTGATTATTTCTTCTTCTAAACATCCAGTTGAAAAATCAATCGATCCTGTTAATAGAAATAAATTTCCAAATGAATATAGTGAATCGGTTACGTTTATCAAGAAAAATAACGAGTCTGATTCATTGAAATTTAATGCAATTTTTGAAGAATAAGGTACAAAATTCACAAAATCAGTTTCAAAATTGTAGACATCATTCCAATTGTTATCATTTGAATAGTTAAAATGAAGTGTAAGCGGTTCTGGATTTAACTCATCATTAAACATTTCACATGTAATAAATATCTTAAGATCATCATTCGTAATATTAAAGTTCGTTAAATTATAATCGGGCTCAAAAGAAGTGATGTTTTCGATTTCATTGTTTTCCATGTTGTATTTAATAATGAATTCTGCTTCATCACTAAAATACAAAAAATCAGAATTTGAGATATGAACGTATAAATTATTTGTTAGTTTAATATCCAGCAATTCAGGATCTACTATTTCGGGAAAACTTGATAAGTCTATACTATATTCACAGATCGTACCATTTTCATAGTATAACTTGAAATTTATTATTGGATTACCTGATTCCTGATAAGCAACAACCAATAGACTGTCATTGGCATACATTTGTAGATTATAGATTGCTTCATTTAAGTTTTGCTCATGTATAATCGTAAAAGAATTTCCATTATCAGTTGAACGTAAAATTTTATATGAATCAGTAATTGGTTGGTGTATATTGGAAATATCTATCAAAGATTGAAATTGTAATCTACTATCATAATAATAATCCTTCATATAACCAACAGAATTGTGGATACCGTCGTAATGATAATTTTCAAGATCCCATTCATTATTTGGCGGATGAAAGAATGGGTCAATTCCAGACATGTGGATATAACCCCTTCTCCGCTGAGCCATTGCTCCATAGAAATGAAATGTACCTCTCTCATAAACAATATCTTCGGAAGACTCCGGCCAGACTGGATTATACCATGGATAATCAGCTCCATAAGGTGGAACATCAGGTTGAGGATAATCAGGAGATTCATAAGGAAAACCACAAGCTGGGAATCCAGCAGGAGGATTGTTCCCATGTAAAACAAATGGCTCCAATTCGACAGGCACCGGTTCTGGTGGATTGAATATGAATTTGTGAAGATCTATATAAGTTAATAATTCCTCTTCTCCTGTTGCTGGATTTGTCCACCAGAAGTTTGGAGTAGAACCATGCGGATGCTGATATTCAAAGTCTACACATCCAGTATCTTCACCTATCGCAATTAAAAGCCCATAAATATAAATGTCACCATCGCAATTTGGAGCTGTGATTTCATTGATGAACGGATCAAAGTGTTTATATTTGATTAGTATCCTATCTTCCGAATACAAACATAGAAGGTCGGTTATATTGAAATTAAACGGACCATTCGGTATAGATCCGATCTCTGTATTTTCATAGTAAATATCATTTGTTATATATATATTCTCAGGGCATCCCCAAGATTGTAAACCGTTTACCATACCCTCTATCCAGAGCATACATTCTACCCATACAGATTGATTATTTAATGTTCCGGAAGGTCCCACTGTCCATATCGTATCATAAATTGCTACTTCATTCACCCAAATAGAATCTCCGATCGGGAAATCAGGATGAGCAGCATCGGGATAGGAATTATAAACTACAAATAAAGAATCTCCGATATGTTCAATGTTTCCTATCATTGAAGAATAATTATTTCCATCAATTTTTACATAAACGATCTCTGCATCGGTTGGAAATGGTCTGATACCGTTTTGTTCGATCTGGCTGATATCTCTATTAGACGAAGTTAGAATATTTTCAACTCGGGATGTAGTATTTTGAATTTCCAAATCTTCATCGTCCTCAACAGCAATATGAATTATATCATTCCGGTTTGTTATATGAATAGGTTTGAAAGCACCTATAGTCATGATATCAATTTGAAATGAATTACCGTTATCCACCGAGATGGCTTTCCTAAGATATCCTTTTGAATAAATCACTATGATTGTACCATCAGAAAGCACTTCTAAAACAGAATTCACATCACAGAAATGAGATATCGAATCAATTATTGTTGTAGTAAAATTTTGTCCATTATTTTCCGAAAAGGAAAACATTACTTTATAGTCGTAAAGGGAAAGCGTGTCCGGTTCATATTCCAAATAAGTGATATAAACATTTTCTCCGATAATTTTATACGAGCTTTGTCCAGCGATGTTTGCAACATTTTGATTATTTATTTGGATTGGTTCATTGAATTGTGCAAAACATCTACTCGAGATAAGGATGAATATTAAGAAAATTATCTTTTTCATGTTCCCTCACTTTATAAAATATCATATTTTACCTTGAAATTCACTGGAGTGAAAATGCTAAAAACAAAGATAAATGTCAAATAGAAAATAATTTAATCTTATGAAATAAAAATGGGTTGTTTAAAACCAAGCATTTTGATTACGGTATAGAATAACCCTCGCCTTTCAGGAGAGGGTGGGCAGCTTAGCTGACCGGGTGAGGTAATGTCATGGATCACCGTTCCCAAAGAGGGCTTCCACGCGATGTCGTATGGCTGTCGTGGGAACAAGGTCAGATATTGTTTCTTCTCGAGTCGTCGTTCCTTACAACTCGAAAATTTCTACAATTCCCTTGCAATCTCGCAAGCCAGTCTAACGTTATTCTCCACCAGTTTGATATTTGCTTGCAGTGATCTACCTTTGGTTATCTTTACAATTTCCAATAATAAAAAAGGTGTAAATTCACGTCCGGTAATGTTGTTTTTTTTTGCTTTCTTCAAAGCCAGATCAATATACTCTTCCATTTCAGCAAAAGGAATTTCATACTTTTCAGGGATCGGATTAGCAACCAGCATTCCATTATTTAAACCAAGCTCGATATTTGTTTTATAAATATCTGCGATTTGCCGGGGAGTATCTATTTTATCTACTTTCAGGTTACTTTGCGAAGAATAAAAAGCGGGGAACTTATCTGTTCGGTATCCGTAAACCGGTACACCCATTGTTTCCAGGTATTCCAGTGTTTTGGGTAGATCCAGAATAGCTTTGGCTCCTGCCGAAACCACGATCACAGGAATGCGTGAAAGTTCTATCAGGTCATTGGAGATATCAAAAGTATTTTCTGCATTCCTGTGCACACCACCGATACCACCAGTAGCAAAAACCTTTATCCCTGCCCGGTTTGCAGCTATTATGGTGGCAGCCACAGTGGTGGCTCCCACTTTTTTAGTTTCAATGATCCTGCCAATATCACGGCGTGATACTTTAGCTACATCGTTGGATTTTGCCAGGATTTTCAGGTCTTTTTGTTCCAAACCGATCTTTACTTTTCCATCCATAAGGCAGATAGTAGCAGGAGTTACGCCTATTTCGCGGGCAATTGCTTCCAATCTACCGGCAACTTCCAGGTTCTGCGGATATGGCATTCCATGCGAAATGATAGTAGATTCCAGTGCGATAACCGGTTGTTTATTTTTTAAAGTTCTTTCAACGTCTTTACTGAATTGCAGGTATTTTTTCATCAATCGGTTCCTAGCACTTCTACCCGCATCCTTTTTACACCATGTGCAATAAGCCCGATCTCCTGAGCTGCTGCATAAGAAAGATCCAGATCACGTCCTTCTATAAAAGGTCCACGGTCGTTAACACGTACCACTACCGATTTTCCGTTGTCTTCGTTGATAACTTTAAGCCGGGTTCCAAAGGGCAATGATTTATGGGCACAGGAAAGCTTATACATATCGAAGATCTCGCCGTTGGCGGTTTGCCTGCCGTGAAATTTCTTTCCGTAATAGGAGCATACAAAATAGTAAACCTGTCCTTTTTTTACTTCTTTTAATTGAGTTTCTGTTTGTGTGGTTCCAAATTTATTATGTGATTTTTCCCTGGAAACACCCTTTGTTTCATACAGATTCCCACTGGAACATCCGATTATTACAAGCATCAACAAAAATGAAGTAAAATATTTCACAACAACCTCCGGCATTTAATAGACTTCTACAAAATTGCTTCCAATCACAATTTTGTCTATCAATTTTTCCTGTTGACAGAATAAGCTCTGAAAACAAGTTTAATTAAAAAATTTTTTAGGATAATTAATGGATAACACTATAATCGAATATTTTTTGAGTTTAATAAAGATCGATAGTGAATCAAAAAACGAAAAAGCTGTTGCAGAAAAACTGGAAAAGGACTTGAAAGAATTAGGTGCGGAAGTACTCTTCGATAAAGCCCAATTGAAAACTGGCGGCAATGTGGGAAATCTTTATGCCTATATCACGGGCAGCATCAACAAACCTCCCATTCTTTTCTGTGCACACATGGACACGGTAAAACCCGGAAATGGCATTAACCCGCAGATCAAAGATGGTATTATCACCTCAGATGGAACAACCATCCTGGGAGCCGACGATAAATCCGGCATTACAGAGATTATCTGGGCAATCAAAGAACTCAAAGAATCCGGTGAAAAACATGCACCGGTGGAAATCCTCTTCACGATCTCTGAGGAGATCGGACTGCAGGGTGCAAAACATCTCGATTATTCCCTGATAAGATCAAAAACAGGTTATGCACTTGATAGCCACCATGTAGGTCGCCTCAGTATAGGTGCACCTTCCCAGAACAGCCTAAAATTCGTAGTTCGCGGTAAAGAATCTCATGCCGGAGTTGCTCCCGAGAAAGGCATCAATGCCATTCGTGTAGCTGCAGAAGCAATTGCAGCCATGCCCGATGGCAGGATAGACAGCGAAACCACTTGTAACGTTGGGATAATCAAAGGTGGCAAAGCCACCAATGTCGTTCCAAATGAAGTAATCATTGAAGCTGAAGCACGCAGTCATAATAAAGATAAACTTAAAAAAGTTTCCGATGAAATGTGTCAGGCTTTCCGGGAGGTAGTTAAAAAATTCCAGGTAGGAAAATACAAAACCGAAGTTGAAATTAAAGTCAAGGAAGAATACCAGGCTTTCCGTCTAAATGAAAAAGCTGAGGTGGTTGTTTTAGCCAAAGACGCTGCAGAAAAATTGGATATTGAATTTAAAACAGAGATCGGTGGTGGTGGCAGCGACGTAAATATTTTCAACCAGCATGGTTTACAGATGGCAGTTGCCGGTACAGGTATGGATAAAGTGCATACCGTGGATGAATGCATCAAAATATCGGAACTTGAGATCGGTGCTAAATGGATTCTGGAAATCATCCGTGGTTATTCAAACAAATAAGGAAATATCATGATAAAACTGGCGATAATCGGTTATGGGCAGATGGGTAAACTGCTTGAAAAGCTTGCACCTGAGCACAATTTCGAGGTTGTTTCAATTATCGATCCACACCTGGAAAATAATATCTCGGAAACATCGCTTTCCAAAGCAGACGTCTGTATCGAATTCACTACTCCCGATGCAGTTTTTGAAAATATCCGGCAAATCAGCAATCTTGGAAAGAACCTGGTAGTGGGCACTACCGGCTGGCTGGACAAACTTGAAGCTGTGCAAAAACTTGTTCAACAAAACAAGATCGGAATGGTCTATGGTTCTAATTTTTCACTGGGCATGAACCTTTTTTTCCAGATAGTGAACTCTACTACTAAATTGATGAACAAAATAGAAAATTATGATGTTTTCGGTTTGGAATTGCATCATAAAAAAAAGAAAGACAGCCCTTCCGGAACTGCTAAAATTCTTGCTGATATCGTATTAAAAAATACCGATAATAAAACATCTGCACAATTTGAAAAGTTAGACAGGAAAATTGAAAAGAATGAATTCCATTTTGGCAGCGTGAGAGCAGGCAATATTCCCGGAACTCATCTTATCGGGTTTGATTCCACTGCCGATACTATCGAATTGAAACACACGGCAAGAAACCGTAAGGGTCTTGCTCTTGGCGCTTTAAAAGCTGCAGAGTGGATTGCAAAGCGAAAAGGTCTATACAATTTCACAGAGTATTTCTCGGAGATAATAGGAGTTGAACATGAAGCTTGATTTCTTCAAAATGCATTCCCAGGGAAACGATTATATTTACTTTGATTTTATAGAAACCAAAATACCCAAAATCGATTTTTCCAAATTAGCTATTAAACTTTCCAAAAGGCACTTCAGTATTGGTTCCGATGGGATCGTACTGATTTTGAAGGATGATGACAACGAAGCTTTTATGAAAATATTTAATGCTGATGGTTCCGAAGGGAAAATGTGTGGTTCTGCTCTTATGTGTGTTTCATCTTACCTGGGGAAAAAGTTAGCTAAGAAAACATTGAATATCGACACAATTTCCGGCATAAGAACAGGATTAATACTCGATGAGAAAATCAATGAAGTCAAAATCAATCTGGGTTCTCCCGATATTATTTCCAAAGAACCCCTTACCGTAGAGAATTTTTCCGGTTACCTGGTTCAAATCGGGAATAAACATTTCGTTACTTTCATAAACAATCTTTCAGCTGACATGGCTGCAAAATACGGTCCGTTCATTGAAAATAGCAAATCCTTTCCTGATGGAATAAATGTGGAATTTGTTAAGATCAAGTCGAAAAATTCTATTGAAATGAGCATCTGGGAACGAGGTAGCGGAGCAACTCTTTCCTGCGGAACCGGTGCCTGTGCTTCTGTGTATGCCGGAATCATGTATGATCTTCTTTCCGATACCGTAAAAGTGAAATTGCCCGGTGGTGAAGTATTTGTGGAATATGAGAATGGAGAAATATTCCTGACAGGCATTGTTTCTTTTGTGTTTACGGGAACAGTGGAAGTATGAAAAAGAGCCTATTACTTCTAATAATCTTTTTACTCTTCTCCTGCCTGCAGGCGGAAAGCCGCTGGCTGGGAAAAGATAAAGTAATACATCTCACCGGAAGCGCATTTCTCACTTACTGGAATTACGGTTTCAGCCAGGATATTTTAGAAAATTCCAACGAAGAAAGTCTATACTTTTCGATCAGTTTTACAGCATTACTGGGAGCAGGCAAAGAATACAGCGATAAGAGAAGTAAATCCACAGGCTTGAGTTGGCCAGACCTGGCATACGACCTTGTCGGCATCGCTCTGGGTTTGGTTTTGATAAATAATTTGAGGTAAATATGGAAAATGTAGCCCTGATAGAAAGCATCGGTGCTTATTTGAAATCATTGAGAGAACAGCAAAAAATAACCCTTGAAAAAGTATCTGAAAATATAAGGATCAAAGTCCGACTGCTGGAAGATATAGAAAACAACGTTTTTACAAACCTGGGCGGTACGGGTTATGCTAAAGCTATGATAATAAATTATGCGCGTAACCTGGGTGCCGATGAAGAAAAGATACTGCATCTTTTCGATGAGCAAATGAATCAAAAGCCCAAGTTTGTTCCTCATGTTAAATCGATCCAACCCAAAAAGCTGATCATTCCTCCCAAGATATTCCTGTTCTTTTTGCTGATAATAGTTATAATCGCACTAACTTTTCTGGTTATGCATTTATATAAAAATAATGTTCTAGTCTGGCCTCCATTCAAGAAAACGGAACAAAAAACTGAGACGGCCAAGAAAGTGGAAACTCCTGTTAAACCTCAAACCTTTGATCTGCAGGAAAAGAGAGATACGTTGAAGGAAGTTGATGGGAGTACTATTGATGAAACCGCTTTGAGAGATACAACAGATTACCTGAATGAATTCATGTTCAAAGATAAGGAAAGTCCTTTTAATTTCGACGAATAGATCTTTGATGAGTTTTAAAAAAATACAATTCCAGCACCTGCTGGCTTCGGTGCTGAAACCGGCACGTTATATTAACCAGGAATTGAATAGTTATGGAAAACAACCTTCAGACAAAACAGTGAATTTCTGCCTGGCTTTTCCTGATGTTTATGAAGTGGGGTTTTCACATCTCGGATTAAAGATATTATACTCCATTTTAAATAAAGAACCAGATTGCGTTGCAGATCGTGTTTATGCTCCCTGGCCGGATTTCGCTGAACTCCTGAAGGAAGAGAACATCCCGCTTTTTGGAATTGAAAGCACAGTAGCTCTGAAAGATTTCGACATGATAGGTTTTACATTGCAGACAGAACTTACTTACACGAATGTTTTGTATATGCTTTACCTGGCGCGAATTCCGCTTCTTTCTTCGGAGCGTCAGGAAACCGATCCGATCATCTTTGCCGGTGGACCATCTGCAGCTAATCCACAACCTATGGCAGATTTCTTCGATGGCTTTTTGATAGGTGATGGCGAAGAAGCAATACTCGAGATCAAGAACTGCCTGAAAGAAACAAAAAACAGTTCTCACCAAAAAAAGTTGAAAGCACTCAGTCAAATTGAGGGAGTATACATTCCGGTTTTGTATAATGAGCAGCAGGGCAAAATAAAAGCCCGTAAATTCATGGATTTTGATAACCCGGGAAAAACACATGATAATCAACTTGTTCCCTGGGTAATGCCTGCACATTACCGTTATGTTTCAGAGATCATGCGGGGTTGTTCACGCGGTTGCCGTTTCTGTTTTGCAGGAATGTTCTACCGTCCTCTGAGGGAAAGAGATCCTGAAGTGATCTTAAAAAATCTGCTTGAAGAAGTAAAGAAATATGGCTGGAGCGAAGTAGCTCTCACTTCCCTCTCTTCCAGTGATTATAGTTGTATCAAACCTCTTCTGCTGGAAATCTATAAAAACCTGGATAAAGCCAGCTTGTCGCTTCCCTCGCTACGAGTGGACAGCATCGATGATGAGTTGACTACATTGATGAACGCCATGCGGCAAACAGGGTTAACTATTGCCCCGGAAGCCGGAAGTCAGCGATTGAGAGATATTATCAATAAGAACATTACAGAAGAAGAGATCTTCCGCAGCGTAGAAATAGCATTGAAAAACGGCTGGCAATTGATTAAATTTTATTTCATGATCGGTTTGCCATTTGAAACCGATGAAGACATCGAAGCAATTATTAAACTTATAAATGACATCATACTGCTTTCCAAAAAGAAACTGAGAATAAACATAACAATTTCACCTTTTGTACCCAAACCTTTTACTCCATTTCAATGGGTGGAAATGGAAAATAAAGATGAACTGCTCCGTAAAGCAAAATGGATAAAAAATGCATTCGGCAGATATAAATTCATCAAGATAAAATACCACGATGTGAAATCATCTCTTTTGGAATGCGTAATGGGACGAGGTGGACGCAAAGTGGGGAAACTGATCTTTCAGGCATATAAAAACGGTGCAGTATTCGATGGATGGGATGAATACTTTAATTTCAGGAATTGGGAAACAGCAGCTTCTGAAACCGGGATCGACCTAGCATCCTATACAAAATCTATCCCGCCGGAAAGCGAACTTCCCTGGCATAATATCGATATTGGCATCACAGAAAAATTCCTGCTTTCCGAATGGAAAAAATCGGAATCAGAGGTAACAACTGAAGATTGTAAAACCGGAAAATGTACAGACTGCGGTGTTTGTACTAACGATATTTTCCCGAAATACGTTGAAAAAATTCATACTGAAGCTGTGAGAATAAGAGAGCCTGTAAATGATAATTCGCCCAACATTCATTACCGGGTTTTCTTTGGCAAAATGGGAAAAATCTGTTTTGTACCACATCTCGATCTTGCCCGGATGATCTACAATGTGATGCGCGCTTCCGGTTTACCGATTGCCTATTCACAGGGATTTAATGTGCGTCCAATCTTAAGTTTCGGACCCCCACTTCCCCTGGGTGTGCAGGGTCGTAATGAGTATTTTGATTTCATTTTAAAGGAAGAGATGGATACTAATTTTTTGTATTCTGAAATTGCTAAGGTGATACCTCCACAATTAGAATTGAACAATATCGAACCTGTACCATTAAAAGCCATGCGAGCCATGAATTATTATGTTTATGAAAAAATATCCGTAATTCCTCCTGACGGGCTTGTTCAGCAATTCAAAGCAGAAACAGCTAAATTCAATAATTGTTCAGAACTCCTTTTTACCCGCATCAGGAAAGAAAAAGAACGAACTGTAGATCTGAAAGAAATTGTTCAAACCCTTAATTGGACAGGCGAAAAACTGGAGATCACTAAAAAGATGGTCGGTGCTAATATTTTTGATGTTTTAGAACAGGTTTATAAAATCGAGAGAAATAAAACGAACCGGTTTGAAATTATCAGGGAAGAGATGATACCGGATTAGTAATACAAACCTTGCGAAGGTTGTAAGATTTCTTGCATTTTTTTGATCTTTCTCTCGTTACGAAGTTGCACTTCGTAATGTCTAATTTGGCAAAGCTGAGCTTTGCGTTCAAAAGCGTTCCCACGCAAAGCATGGGAACGAGTTAAATAATTTCTACTTAAACTCCACCGAGACTTTTTCGTTCATTTCATTTTTAAAACCGGGAGCATTCTGCATTTTATCTTTCATTTCTTCTTCGCTTACATTATCACTGGATGAAAATATCTTCAGGTATTCCTCATTGGTCATCATTTCATCAAAATCCATTTCAGAAATCGTAATTACATTCCCATCTTTATATGTGGCATTAGAATTGGTAATTTTACCATCAAATTTGATATTGAACGACAGCTTCATACCTGCATACATAGCTTTTACCATCTCAATCGCCTGCTGTTGGTCTTCTTCGCTGATGGGCTCACTTGTTTCTTCCATATATTCTTCACCCGCTGGTTCTTCTTTTTCCGGAGGTAAAATAATGGTAAGCTGTGAAGTTTTTCCTTTATTGAAATCAAAAGTAATATACTCTTTTTCCGCTGGCATTCCTGTGCCTTGCATAGCTTTTGCTGCCAGGTTCGTCTCCAGAGTTAGTTTTGTGATATCATCAAAAGCATAAACAGCCATATAGCCTTTCAAACCGTTTTCCTCGATCTCTTTGCTGGATACATAACTCACATTTTCGCCAAAAGTAACTGCATCGGCTTTAAGTTTCTCCACATCGTTCAGGTTCATGCCTCCCATATTTTTTCCCATTTCGGTTGTAACCAGAAATTTTTCTTCGATCGTTCCACTTCCGTCTTTTTTTACGATGATAGTCCTATGTACCTGGAAACATCCACTTAATAAAACAGCAACAGAAAGCAACAATATCAGACTCCTGTTCTTTTTCATTTACCCTCCTTGAAAAATCAATTTGATGATTAAGAAAATACAGTTACTCCATAGTTGTCAATCCTATTTTATCTGAAGCATGAAATATAAATTCCAGTTGACACACTATTATGTTTATTAATCTTAGAAATAGATTATAATTAATGGAGTATCAATGAATAACGAAATCCGGGTTCGTTTCGCACCCAGTCCCACGGGCTACTTGCATGTAGGAAGTTTACGAACCGCATTATATAATTATCTTTATGCACGGAAGACCGGTGGCAAATTTATACTTCGCATCGAAGATACCGACCGCAGCCGCTATGTGGAAGGTGCTGTAGAAAACCTGATAGAAACACTGCAGGCGGTTGGTCTGGAATACGATGAAGGACCGGATAAAGATGGAAATTTTGGGCATTACTTCCAGTCCAAACGGACTAATATTTATAAAAAATATTTTCGTGAACTCCTGGAAAAGGATGCAGCTTATTATTGTTTCTGCACAGAAGATGATCTGAAAAAAATGCGGGAAGAACAGATCGCAAAAAAAATGGATGTACGTTACGACGGCAGGTGCCGTAATCTTTCTAAAGAACAGGTTCAGGAAAATTTGGCTCAAGGCAAACCATTTGTTATACGGGCAAAAATACCCGATGAAGGTGAAGTTGTTTTCTTCGATATTGTACGGGAAAGAATAAGCATCAAGTGGGAAACCGTGGACGATCAGGTGCTTATCAAATCGGATGGATATCCTACCTATCATCTGGCAAATGTGGTGGATGATCACCTGATGGGAATTACTCACGTAATTCGTGGTGAAGAATGGCTTTCCAGCGTTCCCAAACACCTTTTCCTTTATCAGGCTTTGGGTTGGAAACCACCTAAAATGTGCCATCTTCCCCTTCTGCTGAATCCCGACAAAAGCAAACTCAGCAAACGCCAGGGAGATGTGGCGGTAGAAGATTTCCTGAAAAAAGGTTATCTGCCGGAAGCTCTTTTGAATTTCATTGCCCTTCTGGGCTGGCATGCCAAAGGAGATGATGAACTTTACAGCCTTGATAAACTCGAAAATGAATTCTCCTTAAAAAGAATAAACAAAGCAGGATCGGTTTTCGATGTGGAAAAACTGAACTGGATGAACGGTCATTATCTGCGTAATCTTGAACTGGGTTACATTGCAATTAAAGCCAAATCATTCTTCGTGGAAGCTGGTCTTGATATCAGCGATAATGAAAAATATCTTAAGATCGTGGATGTAGCCAGGAACAGGATATCCACACTTTCAGAGATCACTGAAGCAGCAAAACCGTTCTATACTATTTCAACATATTCAGATGAAGACCGACAGATCATTGAGAATGAAAATTCACAAAAATTATTCTCCTTCTGGCTGGAGAATCTGAAAGCACTGGATTCCATTACCGAAGAAAATATAAACCAGCTTCTTAAACAAAGTACTGATAAACTCGGCATTAAAGGAAAAGATCTTTATTTTCCGTTGCGTCTTGCTCTATTCGGTAGTGTACATGGTCAGGAACTTCCGGTGATCTTTGATATTTTGGGAAAAGAAGAGACGATCAAAAGACTTTCAAAAATGCTGGATTTAAAATAAATTTCGCATTTTTCGACTCGTAAGAAACGACGAGTCGAGCGAGAATATCGAGTCGTTGTCGCAAGCTCCTTACGACTCGAAAATCAGAGGTTAAATATGAAATATTTCAAGAAAATGATAGGGAAAAAATGTTATTTATCTCCCATTAGTGTGGAAGATGCAGAGCAGTATTGTGAGTGGTTGAACGATTTTGAAATTGCTTCCAACCTGTTGATATTCAGCCAACAGCTCAGTTTGGAAAAAGAGCGCGGTATTTTACAGGATATGATAAAAAATAACTCGCAGATATTTGCTATCGTCGAACTGGAAACAGATAAATTGCTGGGCAATTGCAGCATCTTTCGCATAAACGAACGTAACCGAAAAGCTGAAGTCGGCATTTTTATTGGTGATAAAAAGTATTGGAATAAAGGATATG
>DAOUUD010000194.1 GCA_030668345.1 Candidatus Cloacimonadota bacterium
GATATGAGATTCATCACCGTCGATTATGAAATTACTGGCTACGGTGATAGCTTTCCCAATAAAATCGATATTTTCAAAATATGTTCCAGGTTGCACAAGAACGGTATCACTATCTACAGCAGCGACAATTCCAGCCTGGATCGTTGGTTGATCTGCAGGCACGTTGATGATGGTTGAGAATAAAAGTGTTGATAAAAGAAAAAATCCTAAAACAAAATAAATAGTCTTCATAAAGCACTCCTTTTTTGAATGGTTAAAAATCAACAATTTAAAGAAGTGCAGGATATGTTAAGAGTTCAGAAGCGTTTAGAAATTTCAATATTCTACACCTCTTTATCCACATTTCCGAAAAAAAGATATCTGCTTTTATGTGTCAAACATTTTATATGTTTAAGATTGTTTATATCAAAAAACACTCCGAAAGCTCGGAGCGTTATTGCTGGTTCGATCTGGACTAAGCCGGATGAACCTAAATGTAAAGCAGGATGTATCATTATGATGCGTCCGAAATGTTACGGTTCAATCTACAACTCTTAACCAGCATAAATAAAGAAATCTGATTATTTGGAGAAATTGGAGAAAGGTGATAAGAAATAAATGCTGATAACGAGGTAACATAACACAAACATCCCTGGTTGAGAATCTCAAAGACGGAGCTTTGAGCTTGTAATTTCTTCCTGCTTTTTCTATTGTTCCCTCTATTGTTTTTGAAGAGAGGGATAACAGGGTGAGTTCTGCTTTTTCTCAAAGACGGAGCTTTGAGTTACACTTCCTCGCTATATAGATCAAATTACTTGAATCCTCTTTAACATCACCTAATTCAAAATCACCATAAATATTTTCAATCTCAAACCCGCATTTGCTGAAAAGCTTTTTCATTGCATCAATACTGCATTCTTTAAGTGAAATGTGATTTACAAACGTTCTTTCATTGCCAGTTTTATCGATTTCCAGATATGTATCTTCCCAGTGTTTTATCTGGTTTTTTCTATCGATACGATGTGAAGTGTACATAGTTACAGTAGAATTACCCGGTGGATATTCTGCAGTATAGTGATGGGTCTTTCCCAAAATATCCGGTTCATCGCAAATACTGGGATTGATATCCATTGCCAGCACTCCCCCATCTTCCAGGTGTTCGTTTATCCTCTGCAGGCATTGTAACTGTTCTTTTTGTGTAAGAAGCTGTTGAAATGAGGAATAACTGATAAAGACGAATTTGTATTTCTTTTTCAGTTGGAAGGAAGTCATATCCGAAAGTATGGTTTCTACTTTGTTACCGGCTTTTTTTTGTAGTATTTGCAACATCTGCGGGGAGTTATCAATAGCAGTGATTGTAAAACCTTTTTCCAACAGCGGGATAGTTATCCTGCCTGACCCGCAGCATAATTCCAGGATGGGGTCACCGAACCTTTCTGCCAGCTTCAACCAGAGGTTCACATCCTTTCTCTGATCAGTACAGATCAGGTCGAACTCCCAGTCATAATATCTTGCGTAACCGTTCCAGTCCATTTCCTACCCTTTATATTCTCGTTCCCAAGTTTTTCTTGGGAACAGTAATTTGACTAAGCAACCTTCCTAAGGTTAAGATTTCTTGGTAAGTTAACATAACCTTCGGAAGGTATTAATAATTATTTGAATTTTTCAATTCTGTCTTCAATAAGTTTCCTGATCTCCTGCAGCCGTTCTTCCGTTTCAGCTTCGTAGCGAAGCACCAACACAGGTGTTGTATTCGATGCCCGGCAAAGTCCCCAACCATCTTTAAAGGTGATTCTCATACCATCGATGTCGTTTACATCATATCCTTCTTTTATGAATGAATCACGCACTTTTTCTACCAGTTTGAATTTGTCTTCGTCTGTGCTTTTATAATGAAGTTCCGGTGTATTATACATCTTGGGCTGGTCTTCCAGGAATCTACTCACCGGTTTATCTGTTTTACTCATGATCTCCACGAAACGGGCACTAACATAGATCGCATCGTCAAAGCCCAGAAACCGGTCTTTCAGGAAGACATGACCACTCATCTCGCCACTCATCAATAGACCTTCTTCCTGCATTTTGCTTTTAATATTGGCATGACCTGTTTTATACATCATTGGAATACCGCCGTGTTTTTTTATGTCATCAAAGAAATTCTTGGAGCATTTCACATCACCGATGATCTTCTCTCCTGGATGATGTTTCAGGAAATCACGAGCAATGATATTTAATATCTGATCACCAAAAAGCATTTTACCTTTTTCATCTATTACGCCTATCCTGTCGGCATCGCCATCTAATCCCAGTCCAACTTCCGCATCAGAGTTCTTAACTTCGGCAATCAGATCGGTCATATATTTCTCCACGGTTGGGTCGGGATGATGGTTGGGAAATGTGCCATCCGGTTCGCAATAAAGTTCTTTTACTTGGCAACCAAGCCGTCTGAGTATTTCCGGCAGATAAGGTCCTCCGGCTCCATTTCCTCCATCTACTATCACTTTAACCGGTCGATCGAGTTTTATGCCGGCAACGATATAATTCTTGTAAAATTCGTGCATTTCGTCATTCGTGGAAAGAGTACCTTCCCCACTTTCAAAATCCTGCGTTTGAATGAGTTTCAGGATTTCCTGGATCTGCTCACCATATACACTTTGCAATCCCTTATTCATCTTGATGCCATTATATTCGGCAGGATTGTGGCTGGCTGTGATTATCACTCCACCGTCAGTCTTTAATTTCCAGATGGAATAATAGAGTACTGGAGTTGCCATGATCCCCACATCTATCACATCTATTCCAACCTCGCGCATACCTTTGATGAAATGCTCTTTGTAACGGGGTGTACTCAACCTGACATCTCCGGCAATGGCAACGGTTTTTAGATCCTGACGCCGCAGAAAAGTTCCGTAGCCTTTTCCTATCAGATACAGTGTTTCGTTCGTAAGATCTTTATCCACAACTCCACGAATATCATATTGCCTGAAAATCTGAGGGTTAACCATAAATTCTCCTTCTCGTATCTCTAACATAACCTGTCTTTCTGACGTTTCCTGCACGTTGCTCTTTGGAAGAATCTATTCCCAATCAGGAAGTTAAGCTATTAAAATATTCAATAGATTCTTCGTAAGCAAGGCTATCAGATACCTCAGAAAGACATATTTTTATATTCAACAATCGCCGGTATCATCTTCCTGAATGCCCTGCCCCGGTGACTTATTTTATTTTTTTCTTTTTCAATCATTTCACCAAAGGTTTTTCCGGTTTCATCAGCTCGAAAGATAGCATCATAACCAAATCCACCGGCTCCAATTTCATTTTCTGTAATTGTACCGTCAACTTTTCCCTGAGCTGTTTCTATTAATCCCTGGGGAGAAGCAAAAGCAACAACCGTACGAAATTGAGCTTTACGATCAGTTTTTCCTTTCATTTCGTTCAACATTTTATTGCGATTATCTTTGTAGGAACAATTTTCTCCAGCAAAACGGGCA
>DAOUUD010000022.1 GCA_030668345.1 Candidatus Cloacimonadota bacterium
TCAATGGATTCTCCTCCCAGTAGGGAAGTACTTTTTTCCACGCTTTTTTCTGCCATTTTCTTTGCATCGAATTTACTAAAATCACGTCCGATGACAAATTCCAGGCCAACTCTTTTATCATCCTTTTCCTGGGTAAGTGAAACAACATAGGCATACGCAGCATTATATTTTTCCTCTTTATCCAATCCTTTGCTGTTAGCTATTTTAGAATAAGTTGTACTGTTTCCCATCAAAGCATAAGGAACATTAAAAACGCGTTTATCCGCTTCCAATGCGAATTTTTCCAGGTCTTTGGAAAATTGGATTTTATCGACAATATCAATTTTATCCAGATCTTCTGAATATACATTTAATTTTGTATCAATTGCCGGATGGTTTTCCAAGATAACTATTTCGTTATCTTCGGTATATTTTGCGTTTTCCAGTGCTTCGTTTACGATGTTTTTAAATGTAGCTTCTTCAAACTGCTCGGTGTAAGAATATCCTACTTTGCCATCTTTTATCACGCGTACACCGATGCCTTTTGCATCTGCATAATTGAAAGATTCTATCTCCTGCTTGTTTATTCTCACGGAAAATGAGTTATTTGCTGAAAGCAGGATCTCTATATCGTCTGCTTTATCTTTTGCGAAATCGAATATGAAGTTGAATTCCTTTTCGTACATCTTATCCTCCTACTTTCTTCCACCGACTATTATTTCGTCTATTTTGATAGCTGGCTGACCTACGTTTGCGGGAATATTTCCACTTATCGAGCCGCACATTCCCTGCGCCATTGCCAGGTTATCGGCAACCATACTGATCTTCATAATAGCTTCTGCCCCATTGCCTATGAGAGTTGCACCACGAACCGGTTCCGCAATTTTTCCATTTCTAATAATGTAGCCTTCTCCCACTGCAAAGTTGAAGTTTCCTGTACCCGGCATCACAGAACCTCCGCCCATTTTTTTTGCGTAAATTCCATAATTTACAGATTCTATCAAATCTTCTAATTTATTTTTACCTGGTGCGATGAATGTGTTCCTCATCCTGGAAGTCGGTGCGAATTTATAAGATTGTCTTCTTCCGCTTCCGGTACGTTCATAACCTGTTTTAATGCTACCCATTTTATCTACCATGTAAGATTTCAAGATACCATTTTCTATAAGAATAGTTTTCATGGTAGGCATTCCTTCATCATCTATGTTTTCACTACCCCATTCATTGGGAATGGTTCCGTCATCAATAGCTGTAACTACCGGATTGGCGATCTGCTTTCCAAGTTTACCGGCAAATACCGAAGCACCTTTAGCTACAGAAGTAGTTTCCAGAGCATGTCCACAGGCTTCGTGAAATATCACACCACCGAAACCATTATCGATGACTACAGGTAATTTACCACTGGGAGCATAATCGGCTTTTAGCATGGTAACCGCCATGCGAGCAGTTTTTTCTCCTAATTCAACAGGGTTAAGTTTATTAAAAAATTCATAACCAGCGTGTCTTCCCGGATTTTCGCCTCCAGTTTGCTTTTCCTTTCCGTCGGATGCAATGGAACGGACTGGAACGCGGGAATATGTTCGGCTATCCTCTGCCCATAATCCTTCACTATTAGCAATAAGAACCTTCTGCATTTTTTCCAGGAAGTTGATATCAACCTGTGCTATCAGTTTGTTGTAATTACGGGAAGCTTCATTGATCTTTCGAATAAAATCGATCTTATCGCTTTTGGAAACAGTGTTATTGGGTATTTGAATGGGGTGAATATTCTCGAATTCAAATTTTGTGAGGTCGACCGGTTGAATAATAGATTTTCCTTTGGCAGCTTTGCTCACAGCATCAGCAGCAGCCAGAAGTGATTTTTCGCTTAGATCGTTCGTATAGGCATAAATGGCTGTAGTTCCATAAAAAACTCTTACTCCGGCACCGAAATCTTTACCGACAATATTCTGTTTTGTTTTATTATCATAAAAATTAATGCGGGAATTGTAGGTATCTTCCACGAATATTTCTGCGAAATCCGCACCATTGGAAAGAGCTTTATCGATCACTTTTTCGATAAGTTTTTTTTCTATCATTTATCCTCCCTGAGAGTTTGTTTTTTAAAAGATGAAAAATTGCTAAACCCTTATGGTGTCAAGCATAATATTTCGTAACTTACTTATAGCTATTAATTTGTGATTTTAATTTGACAAATTCACCGTTCAGCGAAAATTGACCGCGAATTAGCAGTAAATAAAGGTATAAAATATATGAAAAAAAGTGTGGTCGCAATAGTTGGCAGACCCAATGTAGGTAAATCAACACTCTTCAATAGGATATGCCGTAAACGCAGTGCAATTGTGGATTTTGAAGAGGGTGTAACGCGTGATCGAAAATACGAAGACGCTGAATGGACAGGACAATACTTTGTTGTGGTAGATACCGGGGGCATCATTCCCAAATCTTCAAACAGCATTGATAAAGCCGTTAAATTCCAGGCAGAGGTCGCTATCGAAGAAGCAGATCTGATACTGTTCATGGTAGATGCCAAAACCGGCACCACAGATATCGATATGGAAATTGCACGAATTCTTTCCGATCAAAGAGAGAAAGTGATGCTGGTAGCAAATAAAGTGGACAGCGAAAAGGACGAACTGGAAATATATAATTTCATGCAGCTTGGCTTTGGCGAGCCATTTGCTATTGCCGCTATTCAGGGCAGGAATATCGGGAATTTTCTGGATGAAGTGATCAAACATATCAATGCAGTAACTTCCCCACCGGAAGAGGAAGATTCTATAAAGATAGCTATTGTAGGAAAACCAAACGTAGGTAAATCATCCCTGGTTAACCGCATTACCGGGCAGGATATCAATATTGTAACAGATATTCCCGGTACCACACGAGATTCTATAGATACATCTATCACTCATTTTGGTAAAAAATACACATTCATCGATACTGCCGGACTAAGACGGAAAAAACGCATTAAATATGGTGTGGAATATTTCAGTACCATGCGTACTATAGAAAGCATTAACCGGGCAGACGTTGTCCTTATCATTCTGGATGCAACCAGCGAAATCTCTACACAGGATCAAAAGATCGTTTCGTATGCAGCACGTAATTTCAAGGATATTATTATTCTTTACAATAAATGGGATTTGATTGAAAAGACCAATGTTACCGTCGGTGAATATATCAAGAAAATCCGTTCTGAACTGAGGTTCGTGGAATTTGCTCCTGTTGTATTTCTTTCTGCATTAACCGGTCAAAGGGTATCAAAGATATTAGATTTGATACTGAAGGTGGAAGAGGAAAGCAGGAAACGCATCCCAACCTCGGAATTGAACAGATTCCTGGAAAAAGTAATTGGGAAATTCCCACCCACTCATTCCAGCGGAAAGCATACAAAGATATATTTTTGCACTCAGGTAAAAACGCATCCTCCTACTTTTGTTTTCTTCTGCAATGATCCAAAATTGATAACCACGCATTACAAGCGTTATTTGAATAATCAGTTGCGTGAAAAATTCAAATTTGAAGGAGCATCTATAAAAATATTTTTCAGGGGAAGATCTGCGGATGATCTATAAAACATTAATTTCTTTTGTATTCGCCTATTTATTAGGCAGTATTCCAACAAGTTTTCTAATGGGAAAACTTATTAAAGGCATAGACATTCGTGAGTATGGCAGCGGTAATGTGGGTGCCACAAATGCTCTAAGAGTTTTGGGAACAAAGATAGGGATCATAACTCTGCTCATCGATATTGGAAAGGGGTTCTTAGCTATACAGATCGGGAAATTACTCGTTTCCGAACCATCAAATCTCTTTCTAATTGGCACGGGTCTCTTTGGCATCATAGGTCACATTTTCACTATCTTCCTCAAGTTCAAGGGTGGAAAAGGTGTAGCAACATCGGCTGGAGTGTTCATTGCTCTTTCACCGCTACCTGTTGCAATTGCACTGGTTGTTTTTTTGGTTACAGTATGGCTGAGTAAATATGTATCTCTTGGTTCGATGGTGGCAGCGTTCGTGTTTTTCCTGGTTGAGCTTATTGTTAACGTAAGAAACAGATTTGCAAATTTTGAATTATTAATCTTTATCTTTCTTTTAATGGTCTTTATCTTCATACGGCACAAAGCTAATATTAAAAGAATAATTGACGGCAATGAAAATAGGATTAGTTTTAGAGACAGGAGAGATAATTAATGTGCGGGATCATCGGAGTTTTTAATAATAAGAGATCAGCGGAACTGGCAACTCTGGGGTTATTTGCTGAACAACATCGCGGACAGGAAAGCTGCGGAATGGCTGTGAACAGTGGCACTACTATCAAACTCAGAAAGAAAATGGGTTTGGTTAAAGAGGTTTTCAATCCACATAAGCTTGATTTCCTGATAGGTCATATTGCCATTGGTCATGTACGTTATCCTACACGGGGAGCGTCGTCTATATATAATTCCCAACCTCATATTGTAGAAACTCTCTCCGGTCCTTCTTATGCCCTGACAAGTAACGGTGATATTGTAAATTATGCAGAACTACGCAAGGAATTGGAAGAAAAGGGCGTTTACTTTGCCAGCAGTAATGATGGAGAACTCCTAATAAAATACATTGTCTATCACGTTGAAAAAGAAAACTACAGTATCACAGATGCAATAAAACAATTAATGAAAAATGTAAAGGGAGCTTATTCCAGTATACTTGCCACCAAAACTGAAATGTACACTTTTCGCGATCCTTATGGTTTTCGTCCCTTGAGCTATGGCAAAACAAAGGAAGGAACATTCGTTGTAGCTTCAGAAAGTTGTGCACTGGATATTCTTTACATGGATTGGATAAAAGAAGTTGAACCGGCTGAAATCCTGATTTGTATAAATAATAGCATTGAATCTATCCATCAGAATCCAAACGATTTCCGGAAAACAAAAACAAACCGACACTGTATTTTCGAACATATCTATTTTTCTCGACCGGATAGTTTCATTTTCGGTGAGAACGTGTATAAAGTACGGGAAAAGATAGGTTCCCAACTGGCAAAAGCTGATGATCTCAAACCGGATGCAGTAGTACCTGTCCCCGATTCTTCAAATTTCATTGCTCTGGGTTATGCCAAACAAAAAGGAGTTCCTTTTGAATTTGGATTGATCCGAAATCATTATGTAGGTAGAACTTTCATTAAACCGGAACAGACCATTCGTGATGAAAGTGTATATCAGAAATTTAACGTTCTTCCTAACTTTTTCGATGGTAAAAAAATTGTCTTGATAGATGACTCCATTGTACGTGGTACAACCATCCGCAAATTGGTTAAAATGATTAAAGAAGCAGGTGCTAAGGAAGTTCATGTCAGGATAGGTTCTCCACCGGTTAAATTTTCCTGCTTTTATGGTATAGATACACCTACCCGCGAAGAGTTGATAGCCAATAATAAGAGTATCAAAAAAATTCGTAAATTCATAGATGCTGATTCTTTAGAATATCTTGAGATAGACGATCTTAGAAAGACTGTTTCCAAACCCCAGGATTATTGTTGTGCCTGTTTCGACGGAAACTACCCGGTAAGATAATATGAAATTAAAAACATGGATTGAAATTGAAATCATCATAAAAAATTTGAAAGCTGTCGGTAAAAAAATAGTATTTACTAACGGTTGCTTTGATATCATCCATGCAGGACATGTAGAATATCTGCAGGAAGCAGCAGAATTGGGCGATGTTCTCATCATTGGGTTGAATAGCGATAAATCGGTGAAAAGGTTGAAAGGTTCCAATCGTCCCATAAATTCCCAAATAGATAGAGCAAAAGTTTTATCTGGACTTGCAACAGTTTCTTATATCGTTATATTTGAAGATGATACGCCTTACATGTTAATAGATCACATCAAACCTGATGTATTGGTAAAAGGTGGAGATTGGAAACCTAAAGAGATAGTGGGTTCAGATATCGTTCTGGCAAATGGTGGTAGCGTACGAAGCCTTTCCTATAAAGAAGGAAACTCCACATCATCGATAATAAACAAAATGAAGGAATAAATGGAAAACCAACACGAAGATCTGGCCGTAGTAAAAAAGATGAAAGATGGATTTGTTTATATTGAAATGCAAACCAGTGGATCTTGTGATAAATGTGCTATGCATGGTGTTTGCCATGGTATGGATAAAAAGTTACAACATAAGATAAAAACAGATATGGAACTAAGCGAAGGTGATTTCATAAGAGTGCATGTTTCTGCCAGTATGCGGATTTTCTCTTCTTTCATTATTTTTATTTTCCCTATCCTATCGATGTTGTTATTCTATGGTTTGGGAAAATATTTATTCCGGTTTTCAGAGAATTTTTCAATACTTTTTTCTTTCGCTGGTTTAGTGTTAAGTGGAATCACAATTTATTTTATTGATAAAAAATACACTGAAAAGATCAAATTTGAAATTATTGAAAAGGTGGAAAAATGAAGATTCATTTACATGAAATGGTTTTTTACGGTTATCATGGAGTTCATCCTGAAGAGCGAAAACTTGGCCAGCGTTTCATTGTGAATTTTTCATATGAATCCGATTCTGCCCATGACAAAGAGATTAAACATCTGGAAGATACGATAGACTATACTAAAGTTTATGAAATTATTAAGCATACTTTAGAAAAGAAAGAATTTTATTTATTAGAAGTATGTGCAAATACTATTCTTGATTCGATCTTGAAAAATTTTCCCACAATAATCTGGGCAAATGTAAAGATCAAAAAACCAGCCGTTCCTATAAACGGATCGTTAAGTTCCGTAGAAGTAGAAATGGAAAGAAGCCGATGATCTGTTACCTGGGTCTGGGTTCCAATCTTGGCAATAAAGAAGAAAACATTAAGAATGCCATTTCCAGGCTATCTTCCGACCCGGATATACTACTCAAAACAAGAAGTTCAATGATCGAAACTAAACCCTACGGTAATATCGTTCAACCTGATTTCATTAATAGTGTTATCGAAATCGAAACAGATATTTCTGCAGTAAATCTACTTTCCAAATGCCTTACTGTGGAAAATGAAATTGGCAGGAAAAGAAATGAAAAATGGGGTCCAAGAACGATCGATATTGATATTCTTTTTTATGGGGAAACAACTGTAAACTTGAAACAACTCACTGTTCCCCATCCTGACCTGCATAATAGAGAATTTGTTCTGCACTCTTTAAATGAGATCTGCCCGGATTTTATTCACCCGGTATTTAATAAAAAAATTGAAGAAATATACTTGGAGCTTAAATGAGAAAAGTTGCAACGATCATCCTGGCAGCCGGTCAGGGTACAAGAATGAATTCTGAAAAGCCTAAAGTCATCTTTGAACTTGCCGGTAAACCAATGATCAATAGAGTCGTGGAAACTGCAAAGAAAGTAGATAGTGATTTGATCGTAGTGGTGGTTGGTTTCAAAAAGGACACGGTTATTGATACTGTTCCTGCCAGCGATAAAATAAAATTTGTTGAGCAAATTGAGCAAAATGGTACCGGTCAAGCTGTAATGGTTACAGAAAATGAATTTCAGGATTTTTCGGGGGATATATTCGTGCTTTGTGGTGATGTACCTCTACTTCGACATCAGACATTGGAAAGAATGCTTCAACATCACAGGAAAAAAAATGCTGCCTGCACTGTTCTTACATCTGTTATGAATGATGCATTGCGATATGGCAGAATAGTACGCAACAAAGACAATAATGTGCAGCGTATAGTTGAATTCAAGGACGCTACCGACCAGGAAAAGCAAATTATGGAGATAAATACAGGGATTTACTGTTTCGATGCTCAAAGCTTGTTTCTGGCGCTAGAAAAGGTAACTAATAATAACAACCAGAAAGAATATTATCTCACAGATACTATTGAGATATTAAATGAAGAAAAAAAATCAGTTACTTCGGTTATTCTGGAAGATATGATCGAAGCTTCGGGAGTTAATTCCCGAAAGCAGTTATCCAACCTGGAAAATGAATTTTACAGAAGGCAGGATCATTTCGAAAATTAGGAGAAAATATGAGTGATATCCTTTATTCACCCTGGCGGTTGAAATATGTTATTTCCAAAAAAGGAAAAGAATGCATTTTTTGCCTTAAACCTGACCGGGAGAAAGATGAAAAACACCTGATACTTTACAGGAGTAAATTAAGTTTTGTTATTATCAATACATATCCTTACAACAATGGACATCTAATGGTTGTTCCCAATCGACATGCAGCTCAGTTAACAGATCTTTCAAATGAGGAAATGAACGACCTGTTTAAAACTGTTCAGCTTTGTGAGAAGGTTATAAATACAGTATATTCTCCAGAGGGTATAAACGTGGGAATAAATATTGGTAAAGCTGCAGGTGCAGGAATAGATAAGCATTTACATGTTCACATTGTTCCACGCTGGCTTGGAGATGCAAGTTTCATTACTTCAACAGCAGGTACTCGAGTAATTCCTGAATCCTTTGACAGGGCTTATAAGCTCTTAAAAGAACAGTTTGACAATGAGAAAGACGAAAAATAATTTGTCCCACGCTGAGAAAAGAGCATCAATAGTAATTATTTCGTTAGTCTGTTTAATTATTATAATTGCATTCTTTCTGATCTTTAAAAAAAAAGAAAATAAAATAACAGAAGATAAAATCCCGGTAACATCTTTGAAACTTACCATCCTGAACGGATGCGGTTTTGATGGAGCAGCCAAAGATGTTAAGGAATTCCTTATAAATAAAGATGTCCGGAATCTGGATATAATCGCCTGGAAAAATGTGGATAGGAATATGTTCATTTACGATAAGACTATAATTGTCGTGAAAAAGAATGATCAAAAAAAATTAGAATATTTAATGAAAATTACTGGTATCAATAGAAGAATATATGCATTAGATGCAAATACAATTGAAGATATGCAGATTATTCTGGGCAATGATTATAATAAATACTTTAAATAATAGGAGCAATAAATTTGGATCATAAGGAAAGTGTAGAAAAAATAATCGAATGGGCTGCCGATAAAAAAGCTGAAGATATAATTCATCTCGATGTAAAAGGTAAAACCGATTTCACCGACTCAATTATTATTTGCAATGGAACAGCTGAACTACATGTTAGGGCAATTGCTGACCATATTCTGCAAAAAGCAAAAGAAAACAGCATCCAGTCATTATCTGTGGAAGGAATGAACACAGCCTCCTGGATACTCATTGATCTGGCAGATATTATTATTCATATTTTTAATATTGAAAAAAGGAACTATTATAAAATTGAGGATATATATAAAATAGCACCTAAAGCAAGAGGGAAAATAGAACCCACGCATGATTAAGAAAAAAATTATCCAAGATATTAAGAAAACTTTAAAAAAGCTCAACTATAAATTCGTTGAGAATTTTACAGTGGAAGTTCCCAATAATGTTGAGCATGGCGATTTTTCTACAAATGTAGCCCTTCTAAACGCAAAGAAGAATAAACTTAAACCACGTGAAATGGCAGAAAATATTATTGAAGTGTTTTCCAGAAAAAAAGACTATGAGTCAGCCGAAGTTGCTGGACCTGGTTTTATTAATTTCCGTCTATCAAACAGTCTTTACCATAAAGCTCTGGTTGATATTGTTAAAAACAAAAAAAAATACGGCTCTTCAAATTACGGTAAAAGAAAAAAGGTCCTTTTAGAGTTCATCAGTGCCAACCCTACCGGACCTCTCAATGTAGTCAACGCACGGGCAGGTGTTTATGGTGATACGCTTTACAGAATAATGAACTATGTGGGTTTTAAGGCATTCCGTGAGTTTTATGTTAACGATGCCGGTAACCAGGTAGACATTCTGGCAGAATCCTTGGAATTACGCTACAGGGAATTACATGGTGAACATCTTCATGAGTTTCCTTCTGAAGCATATCACGGTGAATATGTTAAAGAACTGGCTATCAAGTTGAATGCGATTGATGGTTCTAAACTATTTCATATTGCAGAAAAAGATCGATTCGAGCGCATGAGGGATTTTGCCCTTGAAGAAATCCATATCATGCAGGTTAACAGTCTGGATAAATTTGGTGTTAAATTTGATAACTGGATGTCTGAAAGGAAATTAAGACAGGAAGGGATTCTGGAAGAAGCTCTCAGTTATCTTGCCGAAGCACACTGTACCTATGAAAAAGATGAAGCTATCTGGTTTTCTTCCTCTCAGTTCGGAGACGAAAAGGATAGAGTACTTATTAAAACAGATGGTAATCCCACTTATCTTGTTCCCGATATTGCTTACCACCTTACAAAGTATCAAAGAGGTTTTGATATTATTATCGATGTATTAGGACCTGACCATCACGGGCATGTCTCCAAATTGAAAGCTGCCATTGAAGCTTTAAAACTGGATGTAAATAAACTTGAAGTTGTTTATTTACAACACATAAATCTCCTGGAAGAAGGTGAGATCGTTAAAATGTCCAAACGTGCTGGTTTAATCGTTACCATGGACGACCTCATCAAAGAAGTTGGTAGAGATGCAGCACGTTATTTCTTCCTGAATCGAAAACCCAGTGCACATCTCGATTTCGATCTGGATCTGGCAAAAAAGAAATCCAGCGAAAACCCGGTTTATTACTGCCAGTATGCACATGCCAGAATTAACAGTATCCTGAAAAAAGCGAAAAAAGCTAAATTTGATCTTAAGACTTTCGATGTAAAATTCTTGAAAAAACTAAAACAGGAAGATGAAATAAATATTATTAAAAAAATGCTCGAACTTCCATCTATCCTGATAGCAAGTGCAGAGCACCGCGAACCGCACAGATTAGCAATCTATGTTCACGAACTGGCTGGAATGTTCCATAAATATTATGCAAAATTCAAAGTTATCGATGAAGCTAATGTAGAACTCAGCTTAAGCAGGTTATATCTGATCTCCGTTGTTAAAAATGTCATTGATATTTCACTTTGTTTGATGGGAATTTCCGCACCTGAAAAAATGTAGTCAGATAACTATTTCTTGTTTTATGGAAAAATTATTAATTCTTTCTGATACTCACAGGAACCAGAAACTCCTTAGACAAGCTGTTACAAATGAAAGCGGATTAACTCATATATTCCACCTGGGTGATAACTACGAAGATATGGATGAAAATCCTGATCTTCTGGAAAACAAAAAATTAAATAAAGTCCCCGGTATCTTCCATGCTGGTTACATCGATGGTTTCATTCCTGCCATTCAAGAAATATCTCTCTCAGGATGGAATTTCCTGCTGGTGCATAATGTGAACGATTTGAAAAAAATCTCAACCCATATAGATTTCGTGCTTTTCGGTCATACTCATAATTGGTCTTACGATATAAAAAATAAAATCCATTTTTTGAATCCTGGGCACTTGAAAAGTAAAAAAGATAGAAAAAGAAAAGCTACTTATATTGTAATGGATATTTCGGATAAAGTAGTACAAATTTACTTTAAGGGAATAGACGGAAAAGTAATCAATTCTGAAATAGTTGAAAAATAAATGTAACTTTAACAATAATTAAGTATTTATTTTCTTTGGAGGAAGTATGAAAATAGAAGAGATCAATAAAAAAGTTATGGAAAAAAGCCAGGTTATCGACAGGATAAAAGAGGAAGCTGGTAAGGTCATCGTGGGACAGGAATACATGATCAAACGTATGCTGGTGGGTCTTTTAGCAGATGGGCACATCCTGTTGGAAGGGGTACCTGGTTTGGCTAAAACCTTAGCTGTAAGCACAATGGCAAGTACAATTAATGCCACTTTCAAGCGTATCCAGTTTACACCCGACCTACTTCCCGCCGACCTGGTGGGAACCCTTGTCTATAATCAGAAGACCACCGAGTTCGTTCCCAAAAAAGGTCCTCTTTTTGCTAATTTTATTTTAGCAGATGAGATCAACAGGGCACCGGCAAAAGTACAGTCGGCTTTGCTGGAATCCATGCAGGAAAGACAAATAACCATTGGTGATACAACCTATCCTCTTCCCATTCCATTCCTGGTGATGGCTACCCAGAATCCCATTGAACAGGAAGGAACATATCCCCTGCCGGAAGCTCAAGTAGATCGTTTTATGCTCAAGTTACTAATTAATTATCCTTCCCGCGATGAGGAATACAATATTATGGAACGCATGGTAGCTAAAGCAGAAATTCCCATTAAAGCAGTTGTTAAACTAAAAGATATAATCGAAATGAGAAAATTGATCAATGACATCTACATGGAAAATAAAATAAAAGATTACATCCTGGATCTTGTTTTTGCCACTCGTGAACCTGATAAATTCAAGAATTTGCAGGAACTTTCCAACCTCATAGAATGCGGAGCTTCTCCCCGTGCTTCCATTTACCTGGCACAAGCTGCCAAAGCACATGCTTTCCTGGAGCATCGCGGATATGCTACTCCAGACGATATCAAAGCTATCGGTAAAGATGTCCTGCGTCACCGAATAATCTTAACCTATGAAGCCGAAGCCGAACAGATAACCCAGGAAGATATTGTTAGTAAACTCTTTGATGAAATTGAAGTACCGTAAACCTTCTAAACCAGAATCTCGAGTCATTGTCGCAAGCTCCTTACGACTCGAAAATAGTTTCGTGGATAAAAAATGGAAACATCGGAAATAATTAAAAGAATAAGGAAGATAGAAATTACTACCAGGAATATGGTTTCAGAACTTTTTTCCGGTGAATATCACAGTCTTTTTAAAGGTCAGGGACTGGAATTTTCGGAAGTTCGGGAATACCAGGAAGGCGATAGTTTTCGTCAGATCGATTGGAATGTTACAGCCCGGCATGGCTATCCCTACATCAAGAAATTTGAGGAAACCCGGGAATTGAACGTTATGTTCCTGGTTGACAGCAGTGCTTCTACGCTATTCGGAACCAGGAATTACCTGAAATCGGAATTCATTACAGAGGTCACAGCAGTACTATCATTCTCTGCTCTTTCCAATAATGATAAAGTAGGTTTGCTGCTGTTTACCGATGAAGTGGAAAAGTATATACCGCCACGTAAAGGTAAGAAATCAGCGCTTCGCATCTTACGGGATATTCTCTATTTCGAACCCCAAAATGTGAAAACCGATATCAATAAAGCTGCAGAATATATCTACCGGCTCATCAAGAAACGAAGCATTATTTTTATTATTTCCGATTTCCTGGACAAAGATTATGAAAACAGCTTGCAACTGCTTGCCAAAAAACATGATGTGATCGCTCTACGAATCTTGGACAAAGGAGAAATGGAACTACCCAATGCCGGTCTTCTGCATCTGCATGACCCGGAAACCGGAGCAAGATTTTCAGTTAACACATCCACCCGAACGATTCGTGAAAAATACAGAAAAACCGTTCTGAAACAGGAAACAGATCTGATGGAAAAATTCAGAAAGATCAAAGTTGATCTGGTAAATCTGCAGACCGATAAACCGTATGCACCTGAATTGATGAAATTCTTCAAGTTCAGAATAAGAATGAAAAATCAAAGATAAGTAACACAAACGTCTTGTTTGTGAAAAGTAATGAAAATTATAGAATGAAAATAAACAAAGTTATATTATTAATTATATTTTTACTGTTAATTTCAACTAAGGGGTTTTCTCAGCAGATCGAACACAGATTAGAGAAACCTCCGAAATTGTACGTGGGAACACCTTTCCATGTTCTTATAGATATTACATCCAATAAAGCTGATAGTATATTTGCTCCTGAAATAGATACGCTCGATATCTTCATTTTAAAAAATATCCGTTCAGAAGATGAAATCGTTAAAGATAAAAAAATAACCAGATTAGATTTTACTTTCCAACCATTCGACACTGGTGAATTTACTTTTCCAGCATTGGAATTTGCTGTGCAAACCGCTGACAGTCTTGTTGTTTTACATACTTCCGAATTCCAATTGAATATTGAAACCGTTCTTACTGACAGTTCGCAAACCATTCATGATATAGCAGATCCGTTGAAAGTAAATCTGGGTTTCTGGGATTATTTTTTCCCTCTAATCGCAATTGTTTTACTGGTTTTCATAATCAGGATGTTATTAAAATTGCTACGAAAAAAAACAGAAGAATCACCTGTTTCGCAAATAATCGATGATCGTCCACCCTATCTTATTGCATTGGAATTACTACATAATTTAAAAAAAGAAAAACTACTTCAAAAAGGTGATTTCCTCAATTTACATTTCCGGCTTTCATTTATCCTTAGACTTTTCATTGAACTGAATTATCACATTAATGCCGTTGAGATGACAACCAGCGAAATTCGTTTTTATCTGCAAATTGACCTCAAAGAAAAATCAAAACTTCTTGATTTTCTCATCTTTGCAGATAAAATTAAATTTGCAAAGTTCATTCCTGAAATAAAAGATTCAGAAAATGAACTGAAATGGCTTGAAAAATATCTCAGATCTTTCAAACCAGTGGAGGAACAAAATGCTTGAGTTCGTTCATCCTGACTGGTTCTGGGCTTTACTGGTATTAATTCCAATAATTTTGTATGAACTCTTTGTTAAGCAAAAACGGAAAGTGCGTCTTTTGCACAGTCGTATTGAACTATTACGCAAAGTAGCTGGAAGAAGCAGTATTCTGCGGTTCGTTCCAATCATCCTGCGTTGTATAGCAATTATATTTCTGATAATAACTCTGGCAAGACCCCGCCTGGCTCATAAAAAACAGCAGATCACGGGTAAGGGAA
>DAOUUD010000193.1 GCA_030668345.1 Candidatus Cloacimonadota bacterium
ATTGGCTGGCATACAGATGTTATGGGTGGTAACCAGTAAACATAATAAAAGAGGAGTTAATGCTAAAAAATTACTTGAAGATTGTCTTAAGAAATTTTAAAAGAAACAAAATTTTTTCATTCCTTAACATCTTTGGTTTAGCAATCGGTTTAGCACTGGTTTTTCTTATTGTGCTTTATGTACGTCACGAAACATCCTATGATACTTACAATAAAAAGGCTGATAGAATAAACCGTGTATTAACTCATAGAAAAGATCTAGATTGGATAGAACCTGGAACTTCATACTTGCTGACACCGGTTCTACGAGAAGAATATCCCGAAGTAGAAGCAGTTGCTCGTATAAGAGCAATTGGTGTGGAAATAGAACATAATGAAATATTCGAACAGAATTATTTCAATTGTGTAGATCCCGATATTCTTGATATTCTTACTTTAGAATTTGTTTACGGCTCTCGTGAAAATGCATTAACAGATCCATATGACATTCTTCTTTCAGAGACACGTGCTGCAAAACACTTTCCTGGCGAAAACCCGGTGGGTAAAATACTTCCGGCAAGGATGTATGGCGAAACTATTGACTTTACGGTAAAGGGAGTTTTGAAAAATGTGCCCACGAACTCCACTTTTATGATGCCTTTCATGGTCAACATAGATATTGCTGATAAATTTTTCCAATTTATAATTTCCAGATATGGTAGTGATGATTCTGAAGAAAATTGGAATTTAAATTGGTCTTTAAACTTTTATCAAACCTATATTCTATTAAAAGAAGATTGTGACCGTAAAGCATTTATTGAGAAAATGAATGAGATCCCCGCCAGGTATCATGATGAAGGAATGCAGGTTTCTTATAATTTGCAACCTTTGCGGGATATATATCTTCATTCAAATGATTTTACAAATAACTCTACCAGGAGTGGAAATCTTTCCGATATATATTTGTTTTCCAGCATTGCCTTTCTGATCCTATTTATAGCCTGCACGAATTTTATTATTCTATCTACAGCTCAATCAATGCTGCGTTCCAAAGAAATTGCCGTGAGAAAAATAGTGGGGGCTGAACGAAAAAGTCTGATCAAACAAATCATGTTTGAATCTGTTTTCACTTCATTCATAGCCTGTTTCCTCGCTATTGGTTTAACATATTTGCTTCGTCCCGGGATCATAAATTTTCTTCGTGTTCCACTGGAAATTAATTATATCAGAGATTACGTTTATCCTTTTTCTCTTGTTTTGATAACTTTATTTGTAGGTTTAGCATCAGGCAGCTATGTAGCATTCTATATCTCACGCTTTAATCCGCTGATAATCCTGAAAAGCAGAACTTTCACATCCAGTTCGAAATCTATGTTCCGCCGCATCGTGATCTGTCTGCAGATGGTTATTTTTATTGGTTTGATATCCTCTTCCCTAGTCATTTATAAACAACTTCATTTTTTCAGAAACACTGATATGGGATTTGATAAAGAGCAACTCCTAAGTTTGGAATTGACCAGTGGGGATTTCAGTGAGCATTACTATTCATTCCTTGATGAACTAAAAAGAAACCCGAATATAATCGATGTAACGGGTGGTTTATCTCTTCCACCGGATAATAGCCGTACTGTCGGTAACATCCCACTTTTTAATGAACCAGATCAGCAAGTCCAGGTTGAAGATTATTCTATTGATTTCAATTTTTTTGAAACATACAGGATCGAGTTGGAAAGTGGCAGATTTTTTTCCAGAGAATTTGCTTCAGATACCCTAAATTCGATCATCGTGAATGAGACTGCTGTAAAACTATTACATATAAACGATCCAATTGGAAAAACTATAGAAAATTCCCAGATAATAGGAGTTGTTAAAGATTTTCATTTTCATAGCTTATATTATAAGATCGAGCCAATGATCTTCCGTTATTGCCCATTATCTCATATTGGATATGTGGGAATCAAATTATCACCTCACAATGTTCAAGAAACCATAAAGTTCATCGAACAAACCTGGAATAATTTCAATAAAGGAAAAGAAGCTCCTTTTAAATTTGAATTCGTGGATGAGGCAATTAATCAAATGTATTGGAAAACTCAAAACTTTGCTAAAACAATTAATTATTGTACATTATTTGCAATTTTTGTGGCATGCTTGGGTTTATTTGGACTCACGATGTTCATCACAGAACAGAAATCAAAAGAAATAGGAATTCGCAAGGTATTCGGAGCTTCTTCTTTCAGAATATTAAAACATCTTTCAAGTGAGATAATCTGGTTAACATTAATTTCAACTGTTATTGCTATCCCGATAGTTATTTACCTAATGAACAAATGGCTTTTGAATTTTGCTTACAAAACTGAAATTAGTTTCTGGATTTTCATTATTGCCGGTTTAGCTGGTCTTTGTGTGTCTCTGTTAACCATGAGTTTTTTCTCGATCAAAGCATCACTCGCAAATCCGGTTGATACGATGAAGTATGAATAGATCATTAATGCTACCAATGACAATGCACCTATTGAAGCATTGTAAGGAGAAGATATGGAAAAGATGATAGCTTACTGCGGGTTGATATGCACGGAATGTCCTGCTTATATAGCCCATAAAAATGATGACGAACAACTTAGAATAAAAACAGCAGATGATTGGTCAAAGATGTACGAAGCAAAATTAAAACCCGAGAGTATTAATTGCGTTGGCTGCCTGGAAACCGAAGGAACTCTGTTCTTTCATTGTATGGAATGTCCGATCAGAGCTTGCTGCAGGGAGAGGAATTTGGCTAACTGTGCTTATTGTGAAGATTTTGAATGTGAACATATTTCAGAATTTCTCGGTTTGGTTCCCGAAGCAAAAAAAGTTCTGGATGATATCAGAGCAAATCTGTAGAAGTAATAAAAAAAGCCGCAATAATGCGGCTTTTGAATTATTATACTTTAAAAGAATTTTATTTATTTTCTTCTTTTTCTTTCAGGGTATTCTGTTCCTCAGCATAGAAGAACATTTCTTCCAGCGTTTTATATTTATCGAATATTGTAAGGGTTTCCTGTAGCTGAGTATCTTCATGAATTGCAATCTTATATTGCTCAACATCTCCAAACTTGCGCCCGATGATATTACCGTTTAGTTCATTTTCAATCCAGCTATAAGTACTATCTACCTCGGACTGCTCAAATTCAATTTCTTCTTTTTTGGCAAATTGTAAAAATTCTTTGAACAGTTTGTCCCCTATTCTGAAATTCATTGTGATCTCGTTTTCATGATCTATCATATAATTAACAGAAAAATTGAAAAATGTATTTTTCCTTCTTAGTTCTACACCCAGGTTGGTAAGACGTGATTGCTCGATCTCGATATCGGGATTAAGACCCCCGCCACCGTAAACTTTTCTACCTTTAGAAGTATAATAGATATTCTTATGGCTTTCTTCATCAGCTTTTTTTTCCATCTCTTCAATTTCTTCTCTGGTTATATCTCCTTTCTGTACCAGTTCATCCTGTAATAGTTTATCTTTCAGGTCTTTATGAA
>DAOUUD010000117.1 GCA_030668345.1 Candidatus Cloacimonadota bacterium
AAAAGTTACAACACTACCACTACTGTTACCATCAATTGTCGTTGTAGAAATGTAGTTTGTATCCTGGGTAGTCAAAAATAGAGAACCAACTGTAATGAGTTTT
Organism: Candidatus Cloacimonadota bacterium; assembly: GCA_030668345.1. Taxonomy (GTDB): domain Bacteria; phylum Cloacimonadota; class Cloacimonadia; order Cloacimonadales; family TCS61; genus JACNIV01. The sequence goes on from DAOUUD010000117.1 coordinate 104, forward strand.
CCATTAAAGTTAATGTTCTCAACATAAGTTCCGGGCTGTACAAGCACGGTATCTGTGTTTGCTGCTACATTAATACCTGCTTGTATTGTGGCAAATGGGAATTGCATAGAACCGTTTCCCCAGACATCCGAACCGGTTGTAGATATATGCCAAACATGACCTATATAAGCAGGAGGATCTACAGCGATGTAACCAACCTTGGTTTCCATATCTGTGAGATCATTAACGTCGGTTACTGTAAGTGAAACAGTGTAATTTCCCGGTAACAGGTATTCATTAACAGGATTTTGAAAAGAAGAATTATTACCATCACCGAAATTCCAATACCATTCATCAATTGCTACTGCACCTGGCATAGAAAGATCAGTGAAATTAATAGTTAAAGGAACTTCTCCATTCGTTACATCCGCTGTAAAATCTGCAGCAGGTTGAGGAAAATAATAAGCTCCCATTTCAACAATTGTACCGTTTGGGTCTAAAGGTGATGCAGGATCTCCAGCATCGATACACGGGGAAATTGACTGCAGGTGATAATCTCCACTACCAGCATCTACAAATAACGGATCTGCATTTATATTGCCTTCCAGCCAATTCACTGTGCCGTTATTGTTCGTTATAATTCCAGCTTCTCCACCTTGAAAATCTGAATATGAGATTGTGATTGAATTAGGGTCAAGATCTTCATGAAAATAGACCTCTTGCGGTGAATCATTCCACATAATACAATTAACTAAACTCAGACTGGAATTCGAGATACAGTAAATCCCACCACCATCACTATAAGTAGTAGAATTATTTGTTATTGTTACATTCTGTAGACTCGGACTGGAATCCCATCCACAGTAAATCCCACCACCAATATAAGCAGAATTATCTGATATTGTTACATTCTCTAAACTCGGACTGGAATACAATTGACAGAAAATCCCACCACCTCTATTAATAGCAGAATTATTTGATATTGTTACATTCTGTAAACTTGGATTGGATACATCAAAAAAAATTCCACCTCCATCATAAGAAGTCGAATTAGATGAAATTGTAATATTCTGTAAACTTGGACTGGAATATCCACAGTATATCCCACCACCAGCAGCTTCAGCAAAATTATCTATTATTGTTAATCTCTCTAATTTTGGACTTGAATAATAACAATAAATCCCACCACCACCATAAGTTGCAGAACCATTTGTAATTGTAAATCCCGTTAAGCTGGAAGTATAATCTTCACCATTATTAAAGGTTACAACGCTACCACTACTGTTCCCATCAATAATTGTCTGAGAAATATAAGTAGTATCTTGTGTTGTTAAGAATAGTGAAGCGACAGTAATTAGTTTACCGTTATAATTAATATTACCATAATAAGTTCCGGGCTGTACCAGAACAGTGTCTGTGTTGGTTGCAGCAGTAATGCCGAGTTGGATTGTGGGTTGGTCGTCCGGTACGTTAATAATAGTGGCATACAGAAAAGAAGATAAAAAACATGCGATAAAAATAAAAAATAAAGTTTTCACGGTTTCCTCCTAATTTGGTTTTTCTTTAACCCGACTCGGGTTTTAATAACTCGAGTCGAGTTAATCAATTTTTAACACATAACAATCGGATAGCTCATAGAGCTAACCCTTTTTCGGACAGCTCGGAGAGCTATCCCTACATTTTACAAAATGAATTTTGATAACAATTTACTTAACAAAACGAGAAAATGTTTATGTTTTATAATTGTCAAACTTTTTTGTAAATCGACCTGCCAGGTCGAGGGATAAACTGAAAGGTAGTAGTTGTCTTCCTGACGTTTTTTGCTCCCCAGCTATACAGCGGGGCAGGCGTTGTCCTCTGGAAGGATCTCATTCTTTCACAAGAAGCAAAGCTGAATGTTCTTCCACAAGATTCTTCGAATGCAAGGCTAAAAGAAACCTCCAGCCTTCGTTCAACTCCGGCTTGGCAGGCAGAAAGACGATTTAGCTAGAATTGATTTATCATACTTGATCTAACCGTTCTGAAGATTTATATGAAAGAATAGCTCTGTGTGTAAACCTTTCAGAAGGTTTCACATCCTTCGCAATCGTGATGCTGGCAGTTATCGAAATATAATTTCAAAAGCCCCTGTTGGTAAATTGCTTTCTTTTTTGTCAGTTTCTTCTGTTCTGGTTTCATCAGGTTCTGCATATATTGAGTGATGAAATTATCCGGTAGTCCATGAAATTTCCGGTATACTTTAAATGCAACTTGTTCAAGTTGGTTATAACTTTTTTCTCGAGCATAAACTACCACCAGCGGCAGGATAATGTTTACCAGAATTGTATCTATGCGTGTTTTACCAAGTTTATATCGCTCCGGCAGGAATTCGGAACGGGTTTGTAGAACCTGGTATAATTTGGTTGTAAAATCTTTTAGATTGAATAATTCTGAGCTGAATGAAAAAAGCTTTAATATCTGGTGGAATAACGAAGTTTCCAGGCTGTTATACAGGAAATCACTTATCTGCAGCAGGCGAATGGCAGGATGGTTCACCGGACGAATACGAAAAAGCTGCCAGTTGATATCGATTGTTTCTCTTGAGAATTGCTGTTTGGAATATAACTCCTGCCATTTGGTTTTAAATTCTGCTGGGAAAGTGGAAGGCAGATGGTTAATTAAATTGGAAGAACACAGTAAAAGTGCGATCAATTCATCCTGGCTCATACCTGCCGAATAGAATTTTTTCAATTTATCATAACGGAATTTGAGAGCTAATTGCAGCATCTGGTATTTGTTTTTACTGTAACCGAGGGCTTCCAATAATCCCTGCAATAAAAGCTGGTCGAAACCGGCAAAATAATGCTCTGCGGAAAAGCGTCTAATTTTCTTCTCCAGTCGTTCCTGTCCCATCTTTTCCAGCTTTACAGGCAGTTCATCTTCATTTTGTTGCAGGAAGAATTTGCATTTCTGCTTACCTGCTTTAAATTCCTTTTCTGAATACTTTTTCAGTAATTTAGCTATATCTTTGTCTAACGCATTGCATAATTCCAGGATCTCGATCTGATCACCGTTTTCATTGATCGTGAACGGGTATTTGTCATTATGCTGAAAAACAACATGCAGGATTACAGAGTTGAAATTCGGGTTTTCGTTATGATTATGCGAATTCCAGTTGTAGGTTTGCAGATCGATCTCCACATCACCCCGCAGTACCTTGCCATCGATCTCTATGATGGCATCTTTGAAATCTGGACCTGCATCGGTATTCCAGCGACCCGTGAACATGATCTTCACAGATTTACCTGATATAGTTTTAAGTTCAGTTACCAGGTGTTGTGCATCCCAGATATGATAGAGGAATTTCTCAGAGAATTGCATAAAACCTCCTTTAATAACAAGAATTAAAAAACGAACAATAAAGCATCCCGATATATGTATTAAACTTTAACATACTCAAAATGTTTTTTGAAAAATCTAACTCATCCTGCTATCCTTCTCTCAAGAGAGAAGGAACATAAGACAAACAAGAAGAATATTTTTTCTTACAAATTATCTCTTTCATCCCTCTCTTTTTGTAAAGGAATTGAGGGTGAGTTCCCATTTCAGTTCTTGGATTACTTTATTTAGATTATTTTTCATGTCAACATTATTGAATCTTATTACTTTAACACCCAGCTCATTAATTATGGCAGTTCTCATCTCATCGTAATTCGTTTGTTGTTCATGTATTCCACCATCTATTTCAATTATTAATTTCTTTTTATGGCAATAAAAATCAGCAATAAAAAATCTATTCTCATTTTCATATTCAAAAAATATTGGGAATTGCCGATTAAATTTTTCTTTGTTAATTTTTCTGTTTCTTACAGCTTCCCAAAATATCTTTTCAGTTTCTGTAGAATTCTTTCGAAGTTGTCTGGCTGTTTCTATTGCAATATTATAAATAGTTCTCATGTATGAGACCTCTATTTAGATTCTCTGATTCATCCTTCTGTCTTTCTCCCAAGAGAGAAGAAACATTAGAGAAGCAGGATGTTTTTTTTTTACAATTTTTCTCCGTCATCCCTCTCTTTTTTAGAGAGGGACCGAGGGTGAGTTAAACAATTTATTATCAATTTTCAATATCTTTTTCACTTCTTCTGCAATTGACAGACAGGAGGTTAATCCGGGTGATTCTATTCCTATAAGATTTATAAAGTTAGGGAATCCTTTCTCAGATTCTTCTTGAATATAAAAATCACGGAATTTTTCGTCCGGTTTCTGCAATTTTGCACGTACGCCGCAGTCATCAAGTTGCAGCCAATCTTTTTCTATATTTATGTATTTTTGAATCGATTCAAAGAATGCATCTTTATGAGTTTCATCCATAGCATAATTGATCTCGTTTACATAATAAGCATTCGGTCCGAAACGGCAATCTCCTGCCAGGTTTACCGTTAGATGAATACCCAGGGAAATAGTGGTGGGAACCGGATAGATAAGACGAATAATATCTTTTAATTTACTGGTTTTGTAATATTCACCTTTGCACCAGTGTAAAGTAAGATCATGTTTTTCTGTGTCAATTCCAACCATTTGCGCAATTTTATCGGCATGCAGCCCGGCACTGTTAATTACAATGTTCGCTTCGAATATTTCATCGTTTGTAAACTTTACAATATAACTATTTGAAGACTTTTCAATTGAACAAACTTCCATTTCATATACTAAAAAAGCATCCTGTTCTTCGGCTATAGTAGCCAATTTCTGCATCAGTTTATGAGTATCTATAATACCGGTAGAACCTACTTTTAATGCTTTTATTGCTTTGACCTGTGGTTCCAGTTCCCGGCATTTCAACCGGTCGATTATTTCCAGCCCTTTCACTCCATTTCGTTCACCATTTTCTTTTAATCTTGTCAATTCCGGTATTTCTTCTTCGCAAGTAGCTACAACAAGTTTCCCACAGTTATTGAATGGAACATCATTTTCTTTGGCAAAATCGTAAAGCAGGTTCACTCCCTCCACACATAATCTGGTTTTCAATGAATTCTGCGGATAATAGATACCGGAATGAATAACTTCGCTGTTGCGACTGCTGGTATGTCTGCCAAAGGATTCTTCTTTTTCCACCACAACTACATCTTCAAATTTTTCGGAAAGAACTTTAGCTAACGAAAGTCCTACAGCTCCTGCTCCGATCACAAGAATATTCACTTTCTCCATTACATCTCCATATTGTCTATCAGGCGCGTGTTTTCAATAATGACTGCCAGTATAATCCGACATCCGTTTCTTAATTCAACTAAATGTTCCAGTGTTTGGGAATCGACCGGTTCGATATAATCCACAATACCACTGTTATTTTCTATCAAATTGCTCATTTCAGCTATTATTTTGTTGGAAGAAGTAATTCCCTGCTTGAATAATTTTTTAGCCAGCAGAAGCGAGTTATGAAGGCAGAGAGCATCTTTCCGTTCCTGTGCTGACAAGTGTTTATTCCGTGAACTCATTGCTAATCCATCTTCTTCTCGAATTAACGAACAGCCAATAATTTCTGTGAAGAAGTTCAAGTCTTTCCCCATTTGCTGCAAAATACGAAGCTGCTGAAAATCCTTTTCTCCCAGATACATAAAATCAGGTTTAATGATGTTCATTAGTTTTGCCACAATTGTTGTAACACCCTTGAAATGTGTTGAACGGGATTTTCCACAAAGAATCTGTGTAATGCCTTCAACGGCTACCCAGGTTTTATAACCATTTGGATACATTTCAGTATTGCTTGGAAAA
>DAOUUD010000118.1 GCA_030668345.1 Candidatus Cloacimonadota bacterium
CAAATTATCACTTAAACTTAATTTTTTTTTTATTTATCCTACAACGGTTTTCGCCTTGTCATCCGACATGGCGCCCTGATGCCTATCAGGACGAGACCGCCCCGCTACGCCCCGTCGTATGACTGGGGTTCAACCGCTCAGCACCATGTTATACAACATGGCAGGACTCTCCGTTTAGTTATGTATCTCATGTAAAATATCTCTAAGCTGTTTTTTTAGCAATGTTTTTCCCTCTGAAGATTTCAGGAATTTTTCTCTTCTCCGGGCATCGCTTTCTAGCAAATAAGCTTCATAATGTATCAATTGTAAAGGTCTACGCAAATGTGTTGATTTCACTTTCCCATATTCATGATCTTTAAATCTGCGTTTCAAGTCAGATGTGAAACCAGTATATAGTTGACCATTATTCATTCTTAGAATATATATATAAAACATATTAGTTTTCGCCTTGTTATCCGACATGGCGCCCTGATGCCTATCAGGGCGAGACCGCCCCGCTACGCCCCGTCGTATGACTGGGGTTCAACCCATGGTATTTACAATAGCTCATGCTCCGGCACCACGTTATGCAACATGGCAGGACTCTCCATAAGTCTATCTTTTATTCTTGAAGAACTCAACAATCAGGTCAGAACATTCCTGAGCCAATATACCGGATACCACTTCCGGATGATGATTAAAATTCTTATCCAGAAGTGCATTATAAATAGATCCAACCGTTCCGGCTTTGGGATCGAAACAACCAAAAACAACTTTTCCCACTCGTGCCCAGATAATTGCACCGGCACACATCAAACACGGTTCTACAGTTACGTATAATGTGTAATCATAAAGGAATTTTTCAACCGATTCAACAATTTGTTCAATTACCAGTTTTTCAGCGTGCGCCAGGTTATTATTTGTCTGCCGGGTTCTATTATGATCTGCTGCAACTATCTTATTGTCTTTTACCAGAACAGCGCCGATCGGCACCTCATCTTCTTGAAGTGCCAACCGTGCTTGTTCCAGTGCATAATTCATCCAATATTCATTGGAATACTTTTTGTACATTCTGCTTTATTAATTACCTGCTTTTTTTATGAACTTATAGTAATCGCTGTCTGTAGTCATAATAAGTGTATTTTTTTCATCGATAGTTTTCTCGTATGTTTCCAGTGTTTTCAGGAATTGATAAAAATCCGGATCTCGGTTGTATGCATCAGCATAAATCTTGATAGCTTTTGCATCTGATTTACCAATGATTTTCTGAGCTGTTTCATAAGCTTCCGATTGTATCTGATCGAGTTCCCGCTGCATTTTACCAAGAATCTCAGCAGAGCTTCCCTGTCCTTCAGAACGATATTTTGCAGCAATTTTCTGACGTTCGGAAATCATTCGTTCATATACTTTCATACGTACTTCTTCAACATAATTGATGCGTTTGATATTGACATCAATCAGCTTTATACCATATTCTGCCACCAGAGATTCAGAAGATGCAAAGACTTTATCAGCAATTTTACTTCTACCAAAATCGATCGGTTCTTCTTTTACACCTTCCAGGGAACTTGCATCATATTCTTGTGTAAATATTAATTCTCTGTTTGTATTTCTTACCAGTTCTATAAGAGAATTCGAGCTGATAATGTCTCTGGTAGTACCGCTGATAATGTCGTCCAGTCTGCCATGGGCAAAAGTCTCATTGCGCACTGTCTGATAGAATTTCAAAGGATCAACTATCTGCCAGCGGGAAAAAATATCTATCCAGATGTATCTTTTATCGGAAGTGGGAATTTGCTTGGGATCACCATCCCATTCCAATATACGCTTTTCGAAATAGTGAACTTTCTGAATAAATGGAATTTTTATATGAAGACCGGCTTTAGTAATGGCTCCTCCCACGGGATCTCCAAACTGGGTTATAATGGCTTGTTGTCTTTCATCAAGAATATAAAGAGCACTCGAAATGACTATAAGAAGCGCTACTACAAAAATGATTGTTGTTCTTTGCTTTTTCATTTCTTACCTCCCTGGCCTAAATCAAGAAGTGGTAACAGACCTTTCTGCGCTTCATCGACCACATATACTTTTTCTACTTTGGGAAGTATCTTCTGCATTGTTTCAAGGTAGAGTCGTGTTTTAGTAACCGACTTTGCGAATTTGTATTGATTATACATTTGAATGAAACGTTGGGCATCACCATTTGCACGGTTCACACGATTAATAGCATAACCTTCAGCTTCTTCGATAGTTCGTTTGGCTTTACCTCTTGCTTCCGGAATTATCTGGTTATAATTCTGCCATGCATCATTGACGATTCTTTCCTTTTCCTGTTTGGCACTGTTAACATCATTAAATGCTGGTTTAACTCTTTCGGGTGGATTAACATTCTGCAGGTTGATAGTGTAAATCTCTATTCCTGCGCCATAACTATCAAGTTTTTGTTGAAGCCCCATTTGAATCTCATCAGCTATCTCTTTCCTGCTGAGAACAATAACCTCATCACCGCTTCTATCTCCAACAACTTGACGAGTTACAGATTCAGAAAGGTCCCGGATGGTTTCCACGATATTTCGTATCCTGAAAAGATACTTAACCGGATCTTTAATACGATATTGAACGATCCATTCTACATCTCCGATATTCAAATCACCGGTAAGCATGATAGATTCTTGATCGAAGCTGCGGGAAGAGTATTTAGATTGAACTCCTGCTTGTAATGTTCGAAATCCGAATTCTTCCTTGTAAACATGTTTCACTTTAACTTTGGTAAGTTTGTCCACTCCGAACGGGATCTTAAAATGCAGTCCTGGTTCTGTAGTATTGATATACTTTCCGAATCTCTGGATCACACCTACTTCTTCAGGATTAACAGTATATAATCCCGTAAAAATAAAGATCAAAACTGCCAGTACAATTACAATGGTACCAAATTTACGTTTAGAAAAACTTGGTAATTTTGGTGGTTTGATCTTGATCTCTTCAAAATTAGCCATATTATCTCCTTTATTATTGGCTTTTCATAAAAAAATGAATAGTCTGCTTAATTCCTTCTTCCGGGGAATATTCCGATTTCCAGTTCAGAACACTCCCGGCTTTTTCGATATTCAAACAACTTTTTCTTATATCACCCGCACGGGCGTTACCTCTTATGGGATCGATATTAACATTCATCTGTTTTGAAATCTCACGATATAATTTACCTGTAGTCGTTTCTAATCCGGTGCCGATATTAAATGCTTCCAGATTTCCTTTTTCCAGCGCAATTACATTTGCACGTACCACATCTTTAACGAAAACATAATCACGTACCATACCGTCAAGTTCTTCCGGGAAAGCATATAGATGGGAAGTGATACTATCACGGAAATTGGTAATGAAAATGGAAACCACTCCTGCCTCTCCATGAGGGATCTGACGGGGACCGTAAACATTGGCATACCGCAGCACTGTGTAATTTAAACCATATTGATGATGATAAAAATACAGGTATTTCTCAGCTATAAATTTATTGATAGCATATGGAGAAAGAGGTTTGGGATCATATCTTTCAGTAGTGGGATATTCTTCCGCTTCACCATAAATTGCTCCACCCGAAGAGATGAATATTACCTTTTTCACTTTGTATTTAACGCAATTCTGCAGGATATTCAAAAAACCTTTTACGTTCACATCCGCATCAAATTCCGGGTCTTTCACCGATACCGGAACACTTATCTGCGCTGCATGATGATCGACGATGTCAGGGTTCTCAACTTCAAAAACTTTGGCTAACTCTTTAGAGCGAATATCCATTTCATAGAATTTGGCTTTTGAATTTACATTATGTTTGAATCCAGAACTGAGATCATCAACCACAATTACTTCATGCCCAAGATCAATAAATTTATCTACTACATTGGAACCGATAAAACCAGCACCACCGGTAACTAAGATTTTCATATTTTCCTCTATCTTAGTATCTTTATCTGCCCCGAACCGACTGCTACGGAAACAGCCTGTCTAAGCAGATTTATCTGTAAAACTACTTCATTAATATTATTTTGATCTTCCACTATTCCTGTCAAGCCTTCAAATGGTCCGGAAACAATTCTTACCCTGATACCCTTATCTATATATTTAGTTTCTTTGAAATCTGCACCTATCTGTCTGCCTGCAAAAATTTGTTTGAGTTCATCGGTTAGTTCTTTCTCGTTGGGAACCGGCAGGAAATGTGCTGTATGCCCGGTAAGAAGCAATGTCCTATGTTCATCCGAATTGCATTTTACAAACACATAACCGGGAAAAAGCGGTTTTGTAAACATGACTTTCCGATACTGATATACGCGTTCGCTGTCCTTTAAGGGAAGAAAATAATTGATCTTACTTTTTAAGGAATACTCTGCTAATTTTTTTTCCCGGCGAGGTTTGGTTCTAATAACAAACCATTTTCTATCGCCGGTAGCCGATTCTAAGTCACCGAACAATTCTTCGACTTCTACAGGTTTATTTGTAGCCATAATAATTATGATAAAGGGACATTACAATGTGTTCCGGAAAATTACATTCTAACCAGATTTGCAGCTTTTTGACCACCACAGGCAAGTCTGGTATCGAGTACCAGTTTTGCTCGTTTTATTATATCTTTATAATCGTAGATCGTATGATCTGTAACAATGATAACAGCATCATAATCTTCGATGTTATCGAGGCTGACGGATTCGTAATGCTTATCATTGAGTTCGTTATGTAATTTCGGTATATGGGGATCATTATAATCGAACCTGGCATCGTTATTTTCCAGGATAACGATCAGATCCTGAATAGGAGATTCTCTCATATCCTCTATATCTTTTTTGTAAGCCGCACCAAGGAGAAGTATCTTTGAGGTTGAAAGTGCCTTTCCTTTTTTATTTAGCAATTTACCTAATTTTGTTATAACAAATTCGGGCATATGATTATTGATCTCACCGGCAAGTTCGATCAACCTTGTATGATAGCCATATTCCCTGGCTTTCCAGGTAAGATAGAACGGATCGAGTGGAATGCAGTGACCACCGATTCCCGGACCGGGATAGAAAGCCATAAAACCGTAAGGTTTGGTTTTGGCAGCCTCAATAACTTCCCATATATCTATTCCCATTTTCTCGCACAGGATGGTCATTTCGTTAGCAAGAGCAATATTGATATTACGGAATGTATTCTCGTAGATCTTTTCCATCTCGGCAATAGCCGGAGATGAAACAAGATGAATGGGAGCATCGAGTATATTTTCATAAAAAAGCTTTGATATCTTATTACAATTTTTCGTAATACCGCCTACAACCTTAGGAGTATTATTGGTCTTATAGTCTTTATTTCCTGGGTCTACTCGCTCAGGTGAAAAAGCAACGAAAAAATTCTCTCCTATCTTGAACCCTTTTTCAACAAAAGCAGGAGCAACTATTTCATCTGTAGTACCGGGATATGTTGTGCTTTCCAAAATAACAAGTGTATCTTCAGAGACATTTTCTGCTAGCGATGTTACAGAAGCTCTTACATATGAAGAATCCGGTTGCTGATATTTATCAAGCGGAGTAGGTACAGCTATCATGATAACATCTGCAGTTTTCATTTCAGTATAATCGAAAGTAGCACGAAGCATGCCTTTATCAACCAGTTCTTTAAGTTCATCATCATCTACATCACCAATGTAATTTTGTCCGGCATTCACGTGGGTTACAGCATATTCACTTACATCAACGCCAATAACCTGAAAGCCCTTTCTGGCGACAGTAACAGCCATTGGTAGACCTACGTATCCAAGACCGACA
>DAOUUD010000215.1 GCA_030668345.1 Candidatus Cloacimonadota bacterium
GTACACTATAAATCAACGTTTCCTTCTGTACCAATTTATTATAGTGAGCATAATAAAAGGCTTGAAGCTCTTTTAGATATTTTATATATTAAATCATCTGATTGGGATTATGAACAAGAGGTAAGAATTTTTTACAATAAGAATAAATTAACTTTTGATAAAGCAATGATCGTTGAAATTCAATTTGGATGTCAAATTGACCTTGATAATAAAAAAGATATAATTCAATTAGTAAGATCATGTAATTATCCAAATGTAACATTTAAACAAGCAAAGAAAAGTAAAAATAGATTTGCTTTAGAATTTGAAGAAATAGATGTATAATTCAAGGAGTCTAATATGTTCTTTATCGATGATAAAATAAATCCGACACAAACCGATACCTGGAAAAAATTGCAGGAACATTTTAAAGAAATGCGAAATGTTCATATGAAAGATCTATTCGAAAGGGATCGGGAAAGATTTCTGAAATTCTCTCTCAGATTCAACGATATCCTGGTAGATTTTTCCAAGAATATCATCACCGACGAAACCCTGAAACTGCTTCTGGAACTGGCAGAAGAAATTGATATTAAAAAAGCCGTCGAGCAGATGTTTTCCGGTGAAAAGATCAATGTAACAGAGAACCGACCTGTTCTTCATACGGCACTCAGGAACCGCAGTAATAAACCTGTTCTTGTAAATGGTACAGACGTAATGCCAAAAATAAATACGGTGCTTCAGAAGATCGAAAATTTTTCCGATAAGATTATTTCCGGGCAATGGCTCGGCTTTGCCGGTAAAGCCATCACAGATATTGTAAACATCGGTATTGGAGGTTCCAACTTAGGACCGTTAATGGTTACGGAAGCCTTGAAGCCCTACAAGAAGATCAATATTAATACACATTATGTTTCTAATGTGGATGGTACACATATCGTGGAAACGCTCAAACATCTTAATCCCGAAACAACTCTTTTTTTGATCGCTTCCAAAACATTCACTACCCAGGAAACGATGACCAATGCACATACAGCTCGCAAATGGTTTTTAAATGTAGCCCAAAACGAAGATTTCATCAAACAGCATTTCATAGCCATTTCCACAAATGAAGAAAAAGTAATAAATTTCGGTATCGATCCGCAGAATATGTTCGTTTTCTGGGATTGGGTAGGTGGAAGATATTCGTTATGGAGTGCTATAGGACTTTCTATTGCTTTCTCCATCGGATACGAAAATTTCATAGAACTTCTGGAGGGAGCTCATGAAATGGACATTCATTTCTATGAGACACCATATAATGAGAACATTCCTGTTATTCTGGCTCTTATTGGCATCTGGTATAATAATTTTTTTGCCGCAGAATCGGAAGCCATCCTTCCTTACGATCAGTATCTACACAAATTCTCAGCCTATTTACAACAGGGAAATATGGAAAGTAACGGTAAATCTGTGGATAGAAATGGGAAAGAAGTGAAGTATCAAACCGGACCTATCATCTGGGGAGAACCCGGCACCGATGGACAACATGCCTTCTATCAGCTTATTCATCAGGGCACAAAAATGATCCCCTGCGATTTTCTGGCAGGAGCCATCAGTCACAATCCCATTGGAGATCATCATCAGAAGCTACTTGCCAATTTCTTTGCCCAGACAGAAGCATTAATGAAAGGCAAAACCAAAGAAGAGGTTATCGAAGAACTGAAAGCTGCCGGTAATACTGAAGAGGAAATAAAAAAACTGCTTCCCTTTAAAATCTTTGAGGGTAACAAACCATCCAATTCTATACTGTATAAAAAACTCACACCCCGCACTTTGGGAAGTTTAATCGCTATGTATGAGCATAAGATATTTGTTCAGGGTATTATCTGGAATATCTTCAGCTTCGATCAATGGGGTGTGGAACTTGGTAAAGAGCTTGCAGAAAATATCCTTTCAGAATTAGAAAACAAACAAAAGATCAAATTACACGATTCATCCACAAAAGGATTGATAGGTACCTATAAAAAAATGAGAAGAAGTATTCCAAAATCACATCCTCTTGATATTGAACAGATCGTTACACCTGAATTTGAAAAAACCCCCGAATGGGGTCCACCCTCGCTGGTAGAACTTCACAATAAAATCTTAGCAGCATGTGCAGCAAGACCACTCTCCAGCAAAGAAATAGCAGAGCACTTACACAGAACAGGAAAATCCGGAAATCTGAAACGAGCTGTTGTATCTTTGCGTACTAAGAAATTGCTTGTTTACACGATCCCGGAAAAACCCGGCAGTTCAAACCAGAGATACCGCATAACGCGTAAAGGAATGCGGGGTCTGGAACAATACAATAAAAGAAACAAAGCAATGTTAAACCAACTTCAGATAATCAAAGGAGATATCACTACCTTGAAGGTAGATGCTATAGTTAATGCAGCCAATACGTCTCTGCTTGGCGGTGGCGGTGTGGATGGAGCGATACATCGTGTGGCAGGTGTGGAACTTCAGCAAGAATGCAGTAACTTAGGCGGTTGTCCCACAGGTGGGGCAAAAATAACAAAAGGTTTTCATTTGCCTGCAAAATATGTGATCCATACAGTAGGTCCGGTATGGCATGGAGGAAAAAGCAAAGAAGGTGAACTCTTGGCAAGCTGCTACAAAAATAGTCTTGAACTGGCAGTAAAAAACAATATTCACACCATTGCATTCCCTGCTATCAGTACGGGTGTTTATCGTTTCCCAATTGAAAAAGCTGCAATGATCGCAATACAAGAAATCAAAAATTTCCTGAATACGAATTCTGTAATGCAGAAGATCATTCTTGTTTGTTTCAATGATGAAATTTACCAGGCTTATTTAAAAGCAGTGAAAAAAATATTTTAACAGGAAGAATCATGCAGAAAAAATACGTCGGTGCTATCGATCAGGGTACAACAAGCACCCGCTTTATTCTCTTTGATCACGACAGTAAGTCCATCGCTTCTCATCAGCTTGAACATAAACAATTCTACCCTAAGCCCGGCTGGGTGGAACATGATCCGCTGGAAATATGGGAAAATACAAAAAAAGCAATTTCAACTACATTGAAAAAAAACAATATCAATGCAGAAGAAATAGCTGCCCTGGGAATTACGAACCAGCGGGAAAC
>DAOUUD010000236.1 GCA_030668345.1 Candidatus Cloacimonadota bacterium
ACCAATTTTGTTTTCACCGCCCTCGGGAATGATGATATCTGCATAACGTTTGCTGGGCTCCACGAATTCGATATGCATGGGCTGTACTGTATTGCGATATTGTACAATAATTGATTCCAAACTCCTGCCACGCTCATTAATGTCACGTTCAATCCTTCTTAATATCCGAATGTCGGCATCGGTATCTACGAATATCTTGATATCCATTAGTTTACGAAGCTGTTTATTTTCAAAAATAAGAATTCCTTCTACTATGATTATCTTGGATGGTTTTATTAAGATCGTTTTATCTATCCTGCTATGGGTTTTAAAGTCGTAAATTGGTTTTTGGATAGGAATGTTCTTTTTCAGTAGCTTGAGATGTTCCATTAGAAGCTGATTATCAAAGGAATCCGGATGGTCATAATTTATCTTATTTCTTTTCTCTATAGGTAGAAGTCCGAAATTCTTGTAATAGCTGTCCTGCGGGATGAGAGTGATCTGGTTTTTAACTTCACCTCTTATAGCATCTGTGATAGTACTCTTTCCCGAACCTGTTCCGCCTGCTAAACCAATTATTACAGGTGTCGGCATAGAAACTCCTTTAATTTATTGAATCTTGAAAACCGAAATCTCAAGACCGGAATCAATATCCAATGTCATACTTTCAAAAGCAGAATCGGACTTGATATAGTCAAGATATTCCTGTAAAGATTCTTTGTGTGAAATAACATTATCTGCTACGATAATTGCTTTGTCATTCAGTTTATTGATTAACAATTTTATATAATTAATATAATCAGCTTTATTAGCATCGATAAAAACGGAATCGTATTGTTTATTCAGTTTGGGAATGATACGTTCGGCTTTTCCAAAATGAAGTTTGACGTTATTTCTACCAGCAAGGTTTTTTTGTGCCAGTTTGAATCTTGCTTCATCCACTTCGATAGTATCGATGATAGCGCCGAATTGCTCAGCAGCCAGCGATATCCAGAACGTAGAGTATCCGTTGGAAGTTCCGATCTCCAGGATGTTTTTCGGTTGTTTTGTTTTTATGAGCATATAAAGCAGTTGGGCAGTCTGTTCGTTTATATTCCATAATTTATTTATGTTCTTTTTTTGTTGCTTAAATATACTTAAACGGTCTTTATAAATATCATTTATTAATTTCATCGTAGCAACTCTACTCTTTTTCTAATATAGTAGAATGAATATCTAAATTTCAATAAAATTCGGGATATGGTTTTTTTGAAATTAATTATAAGTAGTTCATTAATATAATCAAAAGAACCGATAGTACCATTGAAAATTAGCTTCAATACAATTTTAAATAATTTATTATAATTGAGTTGCTTTTGGTTCAAGATTAATTGATCTTCAAATTCGAACAGCAAATATTGCCATTTGGGTGCCTTGTATTTTACCCATGAGAAATTCTTTGATATAATACCTGCTTCTTTTACTTTTTTTTCTAATGAAGTCCCCGGATAGATGCGTATGCCAACAGTGGTTGCAAAAAAATTAATCCTATCCTGATTCTTCTTGATATAAGACACATCATTAAGACAACTCTGATAAGTTTGTTCAATATGACCGAATGTAAAAAACACTTTGGTTTTGATATCGAGTTCATTGCACCAATTAAGAACATTTTCGATCTGGTTCATCGTGATGGTCTTGTATATTGATCTTAGAATCTCAGGATCTGTAGTCTCTAAGCCAATATCGATATAACAGCATCCGGCTTCTTTCATAATTGATAGTAATTCAAAATCCACTGTATCTGCACGAACTTCGCACTCCCAGTAGAGATCGTATGGTTTGATCATTTCACAAAAATCGGTAACATGCTTTCTTGATACGGTAAAAGTACTATCAAATAATTTTAACGCCTTAACTTTTTTTTGGGAGAGGATCAGATCGATCTCTTTTTTAATATGATCCATACATCTATATCTTGTTCCACCAGGAAACATTTTTGATGCTGCACAAAAATCGCAGTTAAATGGACAACCACGGGAAGTAATAAGGAAATCCGCTTCAATACCAAGATAATCTAATTTTATTTTGTAATTACCTTTAAATAGATGTCTTGCAGGTAAGGGTAATTTATTAAGGTCATCGATCCTTTTACCGGGATTATGAATTATTGAAGAATCCTCTCTAAATGATATTCCGGGGATATCCTGGTATGAAATGTTCTCTTTTCTAATCTGAATTTCAGCTAAAGAAAGAAATGAATATTCGCCCTCGTTCCTGACGATGAAATCAATATCTTTTATATTATTTAGTGTGTCATCTGCTGTGAAGGTTGCATGAGGTCCTCCATAAACAACGGGAATATCAGGAAGGATTTCTTTACACATCCTGGCTATATTGAAACTTCCATTTCGTGTTCCCGTTGTTCCACCGATTCCAATTAATCCTGGTTTCCATTTTTTCAGATCTCTTCTGAAATCACCTTTATAGAAATTGAAATCTATTGCTTTTACTGTAAAATCATTCTGTAGTAATACAGCGGCAATGCTGGCTATTCCCAAAGGGATCATATAATAAAAAGCGTTTACTCTTTCTTGTGGATAAACTAAAAGGATATTATATGGGATAGATTGCTGCATATTAATTTTTCCATTTAAACTTACCAAATGTGCCCTTTAATGCGAAAAAGATAAAATAGGGCAGGTAGATGAGTTCTGCCAGAGGAAAGACCGCCAGAAGCTTGATTTTGTG
>DAOUUD010000024.1 GCA_030668345.1 Candidatus Cloacimonadota bacterium
GCTTATCGTAACTTCCCCGGGACCATTCTGTCCGATCTGTCCCGCAGCGCAACCGGCACAACCTGCATTTCCGACCAAAGCTCCTGATTTTTTGAAAATCTCGATCAATCCTTCTTCCAAACATTGATTCCAGATTTCATCCGTTGCTGGAACAATCTTCAATACAACTCCAGGAGCAACTTTTCTGTCTTTCAGGATTTTTGCTGCTTCCCGCATATCCTCGATCCTGCCATTTGTGCAGCTTCCGATAAAAGCAGAGTCTATCTTTGTTTCTAAAACTTCATTTATATCTACAGAATCATCAGGATGTCCCGGAAGGGAAACCATTGGTATAAATTTACTGAAATCGAGTTCGAATTCTTTGTGATAAACTGCATCTTTATCGGCTTCGATCTTTTCAATTTTCTTGCCGGAACGCTCTTCGCAATAAGAAATAATTTTATCAGAAGGTGGGATCAAAATGATTATCGCTCCCATTTCCGTCGCCATCGAAGAAACCGTGATCCTTTCATCAAGTGTCAGTTTTTCAACATCTTCACCATAGAGTTCTACAGAACATCCCAGAAGTTTATTTGCTCCGAATTTATGAAGCAGGTTCAAAATAATATCTTTCGCATAAACATTTTGGGGACGATTTCCCTTCAAAGTAAGTTTAACGGATTTAGGAACCTTGAACCAGCTTTTCCCGCTTGCCCAGGCAGATGCAATATCCTGGTCTCCCATTCCCTGTCCGAAAGCTCCGATCGCTCCCAGAATATTGGCGTGGGAATCCGTGGAAACAACCGTGCTTCCCGGCAGTGCCAGCCCTTTATCAATGACGAGATGCGTTCCGATTCCAGCATTCACATCATAAATTTTAATTCCTTTCTCCCGGGCGAACATCCTGCAATATTGCTGATTGGCGGCATATTTTTGATCTGAACCGGTTGGGTTACAGTCAAATGTGAAAAATGTTTTAGAAACATCGTCCACTTCCAGTCCGTTATTCACCAGATTTTTCACAACATTCGCACCGCCGAAATCTCTAGCGACTCGTACATCAATTCCTATATCTATTATCTCTCCCGGTTTTACTACTTTTTTATCAGAATGATTTGCCAGGATTTTTTCTATTAAAGTTAATCCCATATTTTTTTTCTCCTTATAATCAATTCGTCTTTCTGAGGAATCTATTAGCTTTACCTACGAAGAATCTCATGAAATTTCTATTAGCTTTACTTCTGATAATTATTGAGATTCTTCCAAAGAACAACGTGCAAGATGCGTCAGAAAGACAATTTTTCACACATTGCGAAGGTCTACGACCATTCGCAAGGTTTTACACTTTCAATCTTTCTTTAAACGGCAGGAAGGTCATAAAATCAGCATGATGAACGAGATATGCTTCGGTAGTTCTTTTAACCATATCACCTTCTCCGGCATGAGTGGCAATAATATGACAAACTTCAGCAGGAATGCCGCATTCTTCCGCAATGGAAACCCCGCTGAATGGATGGCGCAGATATTTTCCATAAGTTCCCTGCACAGCTTTACCGTTTTCATCCAGAATATATTCCATAAGTTTTCCAACATCTGCCAAGATCGCTCCAGCGATAAGAACATCCATATCCACGGGAAGTTCTCCGTGATAGAATTCATTTACTTTATCTCCAGCAGCTTTGGCAATGTGCACCACGCTGCGTTTGTGATCCATGAACGTTACTTTCAGGTCTGGTCCACAAAGTAAAGTGAAAGGAATTTTTTGCAAATCTTCTCCGGTAAGAACACTTCTCTCTAAAGCAAGCTTCCAGGTTTTTGCTACTTTCTCTCTCAGATCGTCGTCTTTGATCCAAGCCAATTCAGGCCATAATTTGTTTATGTTCATTATCTCTCCTAAATTAGTTCCCAAGCTAGTGCTTGGGAACAAGGATTTATAGTGTTACTAAACAAACTTCTGGTTACAAAGCCCCAGCTTTGTAACCCAAATAATTTCTTACAACTCCGCAATTATCGCATCCGTCATTTCAGTGGTAGAAGCTGCTCCTTGATCAAGAACTTCCTGACATCCGCGCAGTTTGAGCATATCGTAAGCACGTACTTTCCCTTCTTCTACAACTTTTACTACTGCATTTCTGATCTGTTTCGCTTTCTCGATTTCTCCAATATGATCGAGCATCATACAGGCAGAAAGGATCATGGCGATCGGATTCACGATGGATGGATCGAATGTTTCATATTTCGGAGCGGAACCGTGGGTCGGTTCAAAGATAGCAACTTCTTCACCGATATTTGCACTGCAGGCAAAACCAAGTCCGCCAACCAGTCCTGCAAAACCATCGGAAACAATATCTCCGAACATATTTCCGGCAATGATGATTCCATAAGTTTCCGGGTTCTTAGTAAGCCACATCATTTGAGCATCGATATTCGTGTAATCGAACCAGATGCCTTCATATTCTTTTTCCATTTCCCGACAAATTGCCAGCAACATACCGCTAGTTTCGCGGATTACGTTCGGTTTTTCACAAAGAGTAACTCGTTTATATCCGAATTTTTTAGCATATTCAAAAGCAGCCCGACAGATTCGTTCAGAATATTTTTTTGTGAAGATCCTGGTGGAAACTGCAATTTCTTCTTTGGGAGACCAGCCAAAATTCTTCACAAATTTCGGATGAGTCATCAATGCATCATAAACCTGATCGGGCGGATCTGTCCATTCCACGCCGCCATAAAGACCTTCCGTGTTTTGGCGGAAAACCACCACATCCACTTCCGGCTCTTCGATAGTATCACCTGCTCCTCTTCTGATGAAATTAAGCGGATTCCCTTTGAAAGTTTTGCACGGACGCTGACAGATATCCAATTTAAAATGTTGCCGTAGTCCAACTATCGGGCTGTAATAAACATATCCTTTCCCTTCCAGCTTGGGGTCGAGTTCTTTGGCAGCTTCGCTTTTAGGTTTGGAAGTTATCGCTCCAAAAAGTGAAATTTTATGCTCTTCTAATAAATCCAAAGTTCTCTGTGGAAGTGGATTTCCTTCTTTGCACCAGAATTCCCAGCCGATGTCGGCGTGTACATATTCTGCTTCGAATCTAACTGCATCCAAAACTCGGATCCCTTCTTTTAAAACGGTTTTCCCGATGCCGTCACCCGGCATCGCTACGATCGTTCTTTTGCTCATTTTGTTTCTCCTATTTTTTATTCGATTTTATTTTAATAATATCATTTTTCTTGCTGCAACATTTTTACTATTAATTCTTAGTTTATAAAAGTAGATTCCGCTTGAAACCAGTTGGTTATTTTGATCCGTTCCATTCCAAGAAATCTGGTGAACTGGTGAATTAGTAAATTGGTAAATTAGGAAAGATTTTATTTTTTGTCCTTTGATATTGTAGATTCCAAGCTCTGCGTTCTCAGCGTCCTCTGCGGTGGAAAATGAAATCGTTGTTTCCGGATTGAAGGGATTGGGGTAATTGGTTAATTGGTAATTCGTAGTTGGTGACTGGTGATCTTCTATATTGCTAATGCCATTATTAAAGTATACCAGCATCGAATCAACAGTTGCATTCAAAGAAGCATCCCGAGCGGTAACTTTAAAATAATAATTTCCGTCAGGGAATTGAGTCGAATCAAATATCTCATCCGCATCTTCTTCTGTGATCAATGAATCACCGTTAGAATTAGTGATAATGTGATAATATTCCCGGTCTTCATAATTCCCAATAGAATAACAGGTTGCATCGCGGGAATAGATCGTGTAAAGAACGATATCTGTCCAATAATTGGAAAAATATGTATCGATGGGCATATCATAAGAAAAAGAGAATTGTTCATATACTGTGGAGTCCGGATTTTCTAAAGGATGAAGCGAGAAACTGAGATCCCATACATCGATCCTCCAATCTGAATTTTCAATATCATGACATTTCGCGATAATATCAAATTCACCGGATAGATCAATCGGATCGAGGTAAGTTCCACCATCCGTTCTGAAAGCAAAAAGATCCTCATTAATAGCATTCTCAAATGTAGGTGGAATCGTATCCTGGATATTTGTTACATCGATATGCGGGTTATCGATAGTCCACCAAGTTCCAAACCATTGCATTCCTTCATCTTGCAGTCTGGCAAAATGGATATGAGTAAAATCATACCAGCCCCAGGGATAAAGCGTTCCCAACAGATCACCTGCCGAAACACTATCTCCAACTGTATGAACAATCGAATCTTCGTTCAGATGGGCATAAAGATACCCTTCTGTTTCTGTGGAAACATCTTCGTTGGCAATTGCAACCCGCCAATATGGATCACCACCGGTGGTAAGAACAGCTTTCACAAATCCATCGTGAACTGCATAAACTTCCTGATAATCCTCTCCCAGAAAATCAACTCCGGGATGAAGATAGGGTGAAGTTCCATATTGCTGAATTTCACCATAACTATTCCCGACGGGGAAGGGATAATTCGGTGCACCATAATTGAGAGGAGCAAATATGGGTTCGTGAGTTCTGTTTAAATTCCGATGAAGAATTTTCTTATCCAGTTTTTCGATATTGATTAGATCATTCGATCTATACAGGTTGAAAAAAATATCTTCCTTCTTTCTGATCTTTTCAACAAAATAAATCTCATTATTAATGACTTCAGCATCAAAGAAATTTCCTGAAAAGCTTAATTCTTCTTTTAAGCAATCCTCGATTGAAAATACTTTTTTTGGAGTAAATATCAAAGGTTCATCCTGGAAGAAAATGGTTTTTTGTGGAAATTCAGGAAGGTTGTATTTTTTATTTTTGTAATAAATTTTCCCATTTTTATCTGCAAATATCGGATTCCCGTAATTATCAATATCAAAGATTATGGAACGTTCAAATTGCTCTAATTGAAAAGTAAAATTGTCAAGAACCTGCAAATACTCTCCATTAAAGAAGGCAGAGTATTTCCTATTTTCGGAAATTGTAAGATTTATCACTTTTGGGAAGGTTTTTTCAAATTTTAGATTTCCGTTTTTTTCATAAATTCTAAGCCAGGTGGGAACATTTTCTTCGATCGTAATTAGAGTCAAATATCCATTCTCAATCTCAAATAGTGAATTGCCGATTAGAGTATTTCCATTAATATCGATGTAGTATTCCCCATCTTCGATGTAATAATCAGGAATAAAATCTGAAGTTTCAGGTTTGGATTGGATGTGTCCATATTCATTCAAAGAGATATCACCAAGTAATATACTTATAAATAACAACAAAATCAGAATCATTATGTATCTTTTCATTATTCAAACCTCACTACTATTTCTCAGAAACAGAGTTTCAAATCCAAATAGCATTACGAAATACAATTTCGTAACGAGCATATTTCCTGCAACCATTGCAGGTTCATATGAAAGAATCCCTCTGAATGAAAACCATCAGTCAAAAGCCTGACGCGGTTCACAAGATTTCCCTTTCGTGTTCATTCGTGCCCTTCGTGGCTTATTATTTTTTAACCTGCTTCACCACATCTATCACGGTTCCATCCACCCATTTGATAGCAGCGATTATTTTCTCTTCAAACTCTGCAGCTTTCGGTTTGCCGCAAATCCTTTCTGCTTCTTCCTTTAGTTCATGAATTGTTTTAATTGGAAGTTTGGAATCTTTCATTTTATCTATCAGGTCTTTCCGAAGCGGATTGATAGCAATTCCACGTTCAGTTACAATGATATCAATAAGTTCTCCCGGACCACAGATTGTGGTTACTTCCTCGCGAATAACCGGAATTCTATCTCTGAATAAGGGAATAGGAAGAATCACATTCTTTCCAAATAAGCAATTTTGCCAGCCACCGATCCCGTGCAGCAGATATCCATCGGAATGTGTAACAACATTAGCATTGAAATTCACATCAACTTCGGTTGCACCCAAAATAACAATATCAACTATCCCGGCAAAATTACCTTTACCATGATAATTATAACTCGTAAACGGACTTGTATTTACGTGTCTTGGATTATCCCTCATCGAGCGAACACCATCAAGGTCGAATGTTTGTCCATCCAGGATATATTCCACCAATCCTTCTTCCAGAATATCGACCAGGTATTTATTGCTTCCACCCCGGGCAAATCTTGCTTTAATTCCTTTTCTTCGCATAATCTCACCAAAGAAAACACCAATGGAAAGAGCGGTTCCGCCAGCTCCGGCCTGGAAGGAAAATCCATCTTTAATAAGACCGGCTTCATCACAAAATTGAGCAGTCATTTCCGCAATAAGAAGTCTATCAGGACTTTTGGTTATTTGCGTGGTTCCCGAAACGATCTTTTCCGGAATCCCTATCTGACCCATCTGCACAACATAATCTACATAATTGCCGTGGATCTGCCAGGGAATGCAGGGAAAATCTACCAGGTTATCTGTAACAACGATAACTTTATCTGCATATTGAGAATCCGCCAGCGCAAAACCGAGAAGTCCGCAGGCAGAAGGACCTTCCACGCCGTTTGCATTTCCAAAAGGATCGGCAGTGGGAGCAGCAATCACTGCAATATCAATAACAACATCACCGTCTTGAACAGCCTGATACCTTCCACCATGAGAACGAAGCACGCCTACGCCTTTCATTTTGCCCTGCGAGGTAAATCTTCCCAGGGCACCGTTCATACTTCCTTCGATGTGATGGATAGTGCCGTTTTCCAATTGTTCGATAATCGGTTCCTGGCAAGGGAAAGAAGCAGAAGGATACCAGACAAGGTCTTTTATTCCCAGTTGTTGGGCTATTTTGAAAATCTCAACAGCTATCAGGTCGCCATTTCTGAAATGATGATGAGTGGAAATGGTCATTCCGTCTTTTATGCCTGCTTTGATAAGAGCTTCTTTCAGATTTGGAACCAGTTTATTCCCATCCAGAGGGTAGTCGGCACAGGTAACGATTTTCGGAGCGAATTTACGACCTGTCGGTTTATATTTTCCTACTCCTTGAAATGGAATTACTGGTTTTCCGTTTATAGTTTCGGGAATCAATCTTCCAACTGCGTTTTTAATAGATTTAACCGGCATAATTATTCCTCCAGTTTTTTTTCAATTTCCCTGCATCGATCGCCTGTTCGATGGTTCGTTGTGCCCGTTTCACAACAGGTGGATCAATCATTTTAGAGCCGAGAGAAACAACTCCGAGACCTTTTTCCGTGGCAATATGAAAAGCATTTACGATCTTCTTTGCTTTATCGATTTCTTTTTCATTAGGAGCAAAAAATTCATGGATAACTTTTATCTGTCTTGGATGAATGCAACCCATTCCGTCAAATCCCAAACTTTTGGATTCGAGCACGTTCTGTTTAAGAGCTTCCATATCGGAAACATCAGAGAACACAGAATCGATTGCCTGAATTCCGGCAGCTTTTGCAGCATTCACGATTTGACAGCGAGCCAAGAAAGTTTCCTTTCCTTCTTTTGTTCTTTGAGTTCCAAGGTCTGCCGTGTAATCTTCCAAACCGATAGCTAGTGCAACTACATTTTCTGCTACTGTTGCTATTTCATATGCTTTTATTACTCCGAGAGCACTTTCGATTATCGGCATCAGAAATATGTTGTAACTCAGATTGTGTTTGTTCAGGATTTTATCGATTTTTTCATTCACCAGTTTTATCTGCTCTGCACTTTCACACTTTGGAACTAATATCAAATTCACATTATGCGGAACAATATATTTAAGATCGTCCAATCCTTTCGGGATCTGGTTTATACGAACCATTCTTTCAGTTCCGTAAAAATCTACAGAACGAAGTGCATTTCTAACCAGAATTGCAGCTTCAAATTTTTTGGCAGGAGCAACAGAATCTTCCAAGTCGAGAATTACTCCATCAGGTTTATGAATTCCAGCATTCAAAGCAAGTTTGGGTGTATTTCCAGGCAGGTACAATCTTGAACGGCGATACCTGTCTTTTTTAGTTTTATATTTATTTTGCGGCAGCAAATCCAGAAGATATTCTTTATCTGTATCAATAAGCTGTTTAATGGCAGCTTCGATGCGGGCTGCCAAAACATAATCCAAAGCTCCGGTATCTTCGATTTTAATAATGCAGTTTTTTAGTCCAAAGAATTTCAACTCTTTTTTACAAAGCTCAATGATGGAATCTCCAAAAAGAGTTTTTACTTTGCTTTGCAGGTCGATCTGGATTCCTTTGTTTTTGGTGAGTTCCAGTTCCACATAACAGTCGGAGCGGATGTCGTCTCCTCTATTACCGGCAACAGCTTTGTTACTCATATTAGTTCTCCTTTTATATCTTTAAAAATTCTTCCAGATATTCATATTCCGGTTGTAATTTCCCTTGATGAGTGATACACGCACCTTTTATTTCATCAGGCAAATCTGTTCCCTCTATAGATTTACTGCAATCACACACCAGCAATTTTTCGATGAACGGTTCTAATATTTTGGAGAAGTAATCGGAAGCTTCTTTGGAAAATTCGCAGGGAAGATTATCAACTGTCATGTCAGCAAAACCTTCTCCAACTAAACCATCCGAAGCTTCACCCGTTTTAGCGTTATAAATAAAAATAGGATTATCCGGATAATTTGCTTTTACGGTTGCCTGAACAGAACCATTAATATCGCAGGAAATGTCTCCGATAATTACCAGTTTCTGCTTCTCTCCCTGAATTTTTTCCAAATCGGTTTTTTTTAAATATACAGGACAATCCGTATTCCAGAAAATTGCGTTCATATAAACGCTGCAATAGGGAAGATATTGATAGAATCTGGAATAATATTCCGCACAATTATCGAAGAAATGTTCGAGCTCGAATTCGTTTCCATCCTTTCTTTCGACTAAATGCTTTTCTTTAAAGTTCGACAAATAAACTTTGTTATTTTGATAGTTTTTTTGATGTTCTGCCAGATTTTCCGGATCGATTTCAATAATCGGAAGAGCATTAAGAATTTCTCTGCAACCATAAGCAACATGACCGTAACCGAGTATAAATATGTTCAGAGGTGTGATCTCTTCCGGTAAACCGTTTTCTTCAATCTCTTTCCCGATAATTTTCAGATGTTCGATCGCATCGTGAACTGTTTCGTATTCATAAGCTCGTTTCACTTTGAAAAACGGTGTATCGATTCCATGCTGGAGTTTCAGTCGATGACCGAGACCCCATAGAGTATCGATCATTCCAGCATTACCTGCAAATTTGCCAAAGAAAACGAGTCGTCTGCTTTTCTTATCAACGATTTTTTCATAATCAAAAAGGGTGATTTTATTATCCAGCATATATTGCAGCATCGGCATATTATAATCCTGACCCTTGATTACATGAGCAAAGAAAAGATGAGGAATTCCCGGGATCAGATCAGGAATGTGAATTTCTTTCACACCCAGAATTAAATCACAATTTGAAAGATCATCCGAAATGACAGCACCGACTTTTTTATATTCTTCTTCTCGATAAATCCTAATCGTTGCTGGTTGAACGATTACTTCAAATCCTTTTTGTATCAATTTCTTCGCAGCTTTAGGATTTAAGGGAACTCGCGCTTCCCATCTATTTTTTGTTTCTCTTACGATACCGAGTGTCTTCATTATGCTCCTTTTCAGCCACCCCAGTTAGTCAACGGGGCAGGCAGACCCTCACTGACAAACACAGACTTTTGCCGCCGATTTTCGCAGATTAACACGGATTTCAGCCTCGTTTCCAAGTCCCTGCATGGGAATGAAACTCTTTATGTCCCCAAGCTGGGGCTTGGGGACAAGAGAATGAAAGTATTGTCTTCCTGCTGAACCTTTTCCTTCGTGTTCCTTCGCGTTCTTAGTGGCTAATTCTGCTTTAATAAAATCTCTCCACAACTTTGATATTCAGTTTTTCTAATTCTTCAAGAACAGGATTATAAATATCGGGAAGTATCGGCATATGAACCCCGGTAAGTTTGATTTTTCCTTCCAATATCATGCGCACACCTATAGCAGCAGGAAGGGAAACTGTGCGAGCCATCGAAGTATCTCCATTGGGAATTCCGTAATCTATCATCGTGGATGTGATTTTCTGTGTTTTATCCGGGTATTCGGCAATGAACTGATGATGAAGAACCAGAAGATCGCGCTCACCTTTTTTATAAGACATCTTATCCAGCATGATCGCTGTGAGCACATCCACTGCTCCACCCTTCTTAATTGGAATCGGTGTATTGTCAAAGAAACCGAGCCATTCAAATTTTTTCAAGATAACACTCGTTTCAGGAATTTTAAATCTTTTAATAAGTTCACATCTCAAACAAGCATCTTTATTTATTTTCAACATCTTAGTAAGAATGAATTCCTTAACCGTTCCTTCCAGGTTTTCAAAAATTTCATCTTCTTTATAGAAGCCCATTTGAGACATAATGTACCAGGTATCGCAATGACTTATGTTTCTGAAAGTTCCGCGATACATTGTTTTCAGGTGTTTCAATCCGTAAAGCTCTATGTAGCCCATCGAATCCCTGTTTGGATAAGCTTCAAAAGTACCTGCACCTTCCACATCCACAAACCAGTAATTCTTGAAAAGGTCTTTTCCCTCGATCTCGACAATTTTTTCATCTTTCATAAAACGGGCACCGTTCCCGGCAGCTTTCAGCACGCCTTTGGGAGCCCAGGAAAATTTATAGCCCAGAGGATTTGTATTAGCTTCCGGAGCTGGAAGTCCACCGCAATAACTCATAAAGCTGACGATCTTTCCACCTTTATTTTCTACATGGTGGAATATCTTCATCGCACTCATGTGGTCAATGCCTGGGTCTACACCGATCTCATTCAAAATGATAATTCCGGCATCTTTTGCTTCCTGATCCAATGCTCGCATCTCGGGACTGATATAGGAAGTGGTAACCATATCTATCTTAAATTCGATACATTTTTTTGCCACTTTCACATGATAGGTTGCAGGAAGCAGACTTACCACCAGATCGCTGGATTTAACAAATTCTTCCATTGCTTGTTCATCATCGGATAGGAACTGTTTTGTAGTTGCATTTTTATGAGGTGCTGCCAGTTTTTCCGCTTTGCTCAACGTCCTACTGGCGATCACAATATCAAACCCATGTTTTGCCAGATAGTCCACCATAGGTTTCACAACCAGACCCGCTCCGAAAATCGTTACTTTTTTTGCCATTAAGATTCTCCTGTCTTTAATAAATTTTGGTGGCAAATCTGGATATTTAAAAAAACGTGTCAACTTTAATAAATTGACACGTTTAAATAATTCTTCAATTAAAAAGCTGCTATTTTTTTTCTTCCTTCTTATACAAAATAAAGGAATAAAGAACCGGGTATAAAACTAATGACATAAATAGAACGAACATGATGATATTTGCTGTGCTATTGTTTCCAAAAACCGCTGTGATCACGATCATTAAAAGACCGACAATTACAAAATTGATCCCGCCCAGTCTATGCGTTTTTCTCCATACTTCTTCGGATGATAAAGTCCACGGAGTGCGGATACCGGCAAAAAAATTGGAAGGAATTTTTGGTAGTAGATTTCCCAGCATTATGAACATTAAACCGATAAGGTAAAAGATCATATTCCCGCTTGGATTTAGAATTTCTTTTGCCAGCAGGATCATGTAAATATGAATCCCAGCAAAGAAAAGGACGATGATAGTTGCCAGACCGGGAATTACTTTTTCAAATCTTTCCTTTGCGTTCTTATACCGCACAGAAATATAGGGAAGAGCCATTATAAAAAGCAACATTGCCAGGTTAATTCCGGAAAATAAAAGCACTCCGGTCCATTTGCCAAAGTATCCGTCGATCTCACCTTTGATGTTCCAGTGACAGGGAATTTTTGCATCTTCTGTTAAAGATAATCCAAGATATAAAGATAGAATTATCTGGATTATAATTATTAAAAAACACCATTTGAATTTACTCATTTTTAACTCCTTTTAACTCATCCCCTAATCCCTTCTCTTAAAAAAGAAGGGGAATTCTAAAGGGCTTTTTCCTTTTATTTCCCTCTCTTTGCAAGAGAAGTTCAGGGTGATTTTTTTATTTTACAATCTCTATAAAATATGAAATTACATCTTCCAGGATCGACGAATTTAAAAAATATGTTATGAACTGCCCGTTTTTCTCCGAACTTATCAGGTTAGCATTTTTCAGGATCTTCAGATGTTCGCTTATAGAAGGTTTGGAAATATTAAAATGACCTGCAATTTCACCGGCAGTCATATCCTTCTTTCGGAGAAGGCTTATTATCTTCCGCCTGTTTGCATCCGCAAGTGCTTTGAAAACTTTATCATTTAACATTGACTTTTCCCTCCATTCAGGAAGTATTTAGTCTGTTGCCTAAATATCTAAATAAGTGATTGATGTCAATTGTTTTTTTCAATTTGTCGCTTGCTCCAAAGCCCCTGCTTTGGAGCGATAATTTTATAATGTTTCCAAGCTGGGGCTTAGGAACAAGATAAATAAAAAAAAGTTTTAACAATATTTGGTTATCCTATGAAATCCGTGTTCATCCGTGAGCTATACTCAATGTGCTTCAAACCAATTGTTGCCAATTCCTATATCCACCACCAAAGGAACAATATCGGAATATTTTTTCGGCAGGGCATTCTCCATTTCTGTAATGATCAGTTCTTTTGCATAATCGAGTTTCGCTTTTTTCACTTCAAAAACCAGTTCGTCATGTACCTGGATGATCATTTTTATATCGGGATTATTTCTTATTTCCTCGTTTAAATTAATCATTGCAATTTTGATAATATCAGCAGCACTACCCTGTATCGGCATGTTGGTCGCCACCCGTTCTGCTTCGCTAACCAGTCTTTTATTACTGCTGTTCAAATCTGGAAGATAAAGTTTCCTGCCAAAAATGGTGGAAACGTATCTGTCTTTTTTTGCCTGCTTTATCCCGGAATCGATATATTCTTTTATAGTTGGAAATTTGCTGAAATAATTATCTATAAATTCGGAAGCTTCCTTTCTGGGAATTCCCAGTTCATTGGAAACACGAAAAGCTCCCATTCCATACATCAAGCCGAAGTTGATGATCTTGGCATAACGGCGCTGATCCGAAGTAACTTCTTGCTTGGGAATATCATAAATTACGCTGGCTGTTTCGCGGTGAATGTCCTCTTTGTTTTGGAAAGCATTTATCATCTTTTCATCTTTAGAAAGCATAGCCAATATTCTCAATTCTATCTGTGAATAATCTGCTGCCAGGATAATGCTATCTTCATCTTTGGGTACAAAGGCATAACGGATCTCTTTACCCAGATCGGTACGTACAGGAATGTTCTGCATATTCGGATTGGAACTCGATAATCTTCCTGTGGATGCTACGGTTTGATTGAACGAGGAATGCACCCGACTGGTCTTTGGATTTACCAGGTTTGGCAACGCTATAACGTAAGTAGATTCCAGTTTGGTGAGTTGTCTGTATTCCATTAAAAGACGGGCTATCTCATGTTCTTTAGATAATTCTTCCAACACTGTAACATCGGTGGAATAGCCTGTTTTTATTTTCTTGGTAGGTTCAATTCCCAGATATTCAAACAATACTTTTGCCAATTGTTGAGGAGAGTTCAGATTGAACTGAGAACCGGCTAATTCATAAATTTCCCGGGTAAGTTCACCTATTCTTTTCTGGTTACGTTTAGAAATTTCAAATAAAATTTTCGTATCGATCTTTACGCCATTCTGTTCCATTTTTGCCAGTGAGCGAAAGAGCGGCATTTCTATTTCTTTAAAAAGATCGAACAGGCTAGCTTGAATTAATTTACTTTCGAATATCTTGTACAGACGAAATGTAACATTGGCATCTTCTGCCGAGTATTCTGCGGCTTGGCATGCAGGCACCATATCGAACGTTATCTGCTTCTTTCCTTTGCC
>DAOUUD010000228.1 GCA_030668345.1 Candidatus Cloacimonadota bacterium
ACTGGATTATTTTCCCAAGGGACAGTTCAAAAAAGAGAATTGAAATCCCTGAAATTGATATTAAGAACTATGATATGGATGAAAGTAGAGAAAGTAAAGTACCTGATTTAATTAAATTGTGTAAAAAATATCAAGACGTTCCTTGTTTCTATATTGAATGGGAAGATGCAGACAAAAATCAGAGGATCTCTTTTGGTCATACTCCACTATTCAGAATTGCTTATACCAAATCAATTAAAGATCATTTACCTCTGGTTCATCATTCAGATATTATAGATTTTGCTCATGCAATCTTTGGAAATACGTCTGAGAAAAATGAAGATTCGTTTTCGGGAAGAGTTTTTTTTGAAGATGCACAATTAATAGATCTTGATTCAAATCCAACTTCTGATGAAAAGATTCCGAAAATATTACTGGGGCCAAAGCCAACGACTTTCCAGCACTATTTGGAGCAAGAAACCACAAATAAGGACAAACTGAAACATTACAACAGCGAAACATGGATTCGGGGGAATAAATCCTACTGGCATAAATCAGGAGATAATTGGGAAAAAGACGACCAAAGTGAAGAGAAATTTAACCGGAAAATAGAGACCAAGATAAAACCTGTAAATAATACAAATTTTAATTGTCGGATACGTTATGAAAACCTTTCAAGGAATGAACTGGGAGCTTTGCTTTTTGCATTAAAACTTCCTGATGGTTGCGCACATAAATTAGGCATGGGTAAGTCTATCGGTCTGGGTTCGGTACAGATTCAGCCGAAGCTGTTTGTAATAAATAGAAAAGAGAGATACTCAGTATTATTTAATACCAAAAGCTGGGAACTTGGTGAAACGCAATATGATGATGTAAAAGTAAGCGAAATTATATCGGATTTTGAGAAATATATTCTTGAAAATATGGATGAAAAAGAGAGAGAGAACGCCCAATCTCTGTGGGAAACCTTTAGGCTCAGACAATTTAGATTACTTCTTGATTTTGAAAAAGGAAAAGAGCTTGAAAAATCCAACAAAATTAATTATATGGGGATTGAAGAATTTAAGAAAAGAAATGTCTTATCTATTCCTGAAAATGTTTAGACTAACTAAAAGCAGATCTGAAAACATCTGGAAGCACTTCACCAAGATGTCCTTTCCATTCTTAATATAAGACCTGCCTTTCAAAGATTGCAAAATGAGTCTTTAAATTTTTTTCGGGTCTCTTTTACTATAACGAACCGCAGATGAAAGCAAATGAACGCAGATTTCGCATGCAATATCCGCGTTTGTCTGCGTTTATCCACGGTTAACAGAAATGATTATTAAGTGTAACCAGAAAATAATAAAAAGTTTCGCCAGACAGTAATACCTGCCATAACCAATTCTTTTCTTCAAGTTTGGCATTATATCGCTTTTCTTTTCTGATCTAATTCGGTTTGCTTCTGGCTTAATTTTGTCACTGAAAGTATAAAGAATAAATCATTGAAATGATTGTATCCACTTCAAATCTAAGGGTAATTTAAAAATTATTAGACAGGATTAACAGGATCTACAGGATATACCGCAACGTCAACATCCTGTAAATCCAGTCAAAATACCATGCCTTTTTGAAGTGGATACAAATGATTTAAGCATAATGTGTGGATTCACCATATTTTTTGAAATGATTGGCAAACAAACGTACGATTTTCAAGAATCTATCTTATCCTCTTTCTTTTCCCAGACGCCGTATTCCCCAACAGCAAAATTCGCATCATTCTTAACAAAAAAACCTGGCACAAAAGCAATAGTTGCCCGCCCAATTCTTTGTTTGTGATCAGTTTGTCTTTCCCACCCAACCAAAGGTTCTACCATCCCCTGAACAGTAACTTCATTTTGTTCCACCTCGATATGTGCGGGAACATGACCAGACCATGAAAAACCATCCGGATCAGGGATATAATCTTCACTTTGTTCATCTTTTTCAATAGGTTCACAGCAGACACATCGCACCTTTCCCCAACCATAACTCTGTTCTCCCCCCAACCTGATATGGTTCAATTTGTCCCTCCACACACCTAACTTCCCAAGTGACTTATCCACCCATAAACTACCAACCAGATGGACAGGTAGACCACTACTCCTTATATACGGAGCAATGAATTCGGCATCATGCAAAGTACCTTCGCCAGCAGTAAAGTTATGCTGGTCCAGAGCTGTGCCCATATAACTATCTAAAAAACAATAATCAAAATGTGCACTTTTCATTAATTGTGGATGCGGATAAAGTTTTCTACAACCTTGGAGGTTTTTAAATTCATTCCCTCCAAAAGGGAATAATGTTTGCAAATCGTCCCATTTTTCGATTTTAGATATACCATCACACGGAACAGCAGGCCACAGGTAGCTGAATCGGAAGTGCTTTTTTAAAGAAGCACCCATTTCATTACAATTTGATTTACTACCACTTCTTGAGAAAAAAAACAGGATTATCGCATAAATTCCCTGCTCCTGAAGGATTCGAGACTTTTTAATTTATTCTGGATGAAATAGATCATGGCAAAGAAGATTAACCACAGAGAACACGGAGAACACAGAGTGTTATTGTTATTCTCTGTGCACTCTGTGGTTATAAACCGTTCCAGGAAATAATAAAAAGTCTCTTTTTCTCGCTGAAGCGTAGAACATCCTGACGGATCAAACATATATTGCACTTCCGCCTTTTTAACAGATGGCAATGACCAAAATATTTCCTTCACTGCTTCTTAGTTATTGTCAAATCTCATTCCCCCACAATCTCATACTCCCCCAGCCCGTAAACAGTTCCTTTACCCACATGTAAGTATTCGCCAAGCCTTAAGAACGGAAAAAACTCAGCCAGCTCGCCTTCAAAAGTTATATCTCCCATGAAACCTCCCATCTTCAA
>DAOUUD010000129.1 GCA_030668345.1 Candidatus Cloacimonadota bacterium
ACCGGAGTAATTTCCTTAATACCGAATTCTTTTAATTCTGCAGCTCCAAATTCTTCCATTTTACCCGCAACCTGGGCAAAAAAACGACCTGTTTTCTGATATTCAAACATTTAATTCCCTTTATCGAATCGAGACAACTTCTCCATACATTGTGCAAAGCCGTCTTCCTGGTTGCTGGCAATAATCCGATATTTTCCTTTCATTTCCTGCGGTGCGTTTGCCACCACACAGCTGTGTGCTGTCCATTCCAGTAAATCTATATCGTTAAAATCATTGCCAATGCCAAGGGTAAATGTTTGAGCTATTCCCAATTTAGCACACAGCCATTGGGCAGAATGCCCTTTGGAAACGCCGTTCGGGAACACTTCCAGCCAGATAGACTCATGATCCAGCGGCGATGTGGCACGGATAACTTTCAGAAAATCTATCTCTCTTTTTATCTCATCGAATTCTGCGTTTCCGTGTGGTGGCAAAATGGCAACGAACTGGCTGGCTTTTTGTGGTGGTTCTTCCAGAGGCACAGCATAAGGTTTATAGAGAATAATGCGCTTTTCAAAATCGAAGTTTTTCACCTTTTTCCTGGCATAATGGAATTTATGATTATCCGGAATTGGTTCATGTATCATAAAATCTACATTGTAAGCCAGAAGGATGCTCATTGTTCGAACTATCTCCCAGGCTTCCAGATGATTTTCATAGATCACCTTCTGAGATTTCCAATCCATAATTCCACAGCCGGAAGAGAACATTAAATAATCAAATGGGAGGTCACCACTAAGCACTTTCCGGGTGGAAAAGATATTCCTGCCGGTGGCAATAACGGTGACGATCCCTCTTTCTTTCAGCTTCTTTAATGCTGCCAGGTTTCTTTCAGAAAGCGTATTATCATCCCTCAGAAGTGTTCTATCCAAATCTGTGAAAACTATCTTTATTTTATCTCTTTCCATTTCAATATTTCTATTATCTTGACAGAAATAAACGTCAAGAAGTTTAAATTCTTTTACTTAATACTGGCATAATATCAATTACGTTAAGAAATTTGTAATACGCAAGCGTTAAGAAAAATCTTCTGTTTGAGTTATTTTCTAATTTCTTTCATAAATTCTATATAGAAAATAACAAGTTAAGATTTTTTAGTGGTGTTTACCAATTTTAGTAATTTATATTCGTCGGGAGTTTTTCTTTGCTTCGTTTCTTTTGTCGGTACAAAAGAAATGAAGATCAATGCTTATCAACCTCCGTGTGAAAAATATTATTTGAGTGATTTCTAATTTCTCGTATTAAAGCCCCCAACTTTGATACGTATTTCAAATTTTGTAGGTTACCAAGCTGGGGCTTTGTAACCAGAGTGCAGAACGATGAAAACTATCTTTATTTTCCATTTCAATATTTCTATTATCTTGACAGAAATAAACGTCAAGAAGTTTAAATTTGTTGGGAGATATTTTGTATTTAATAAAAAATGTGGTAATTCCTGTTTCAAAAGAGATCGATCTGAAAGAAGTTTTAGCAAAGAAATTAAGAACCAGATCAATCGAAAAGATCCAGGTTCTTCGACGTTCACTGGATGCCAGAAAGAAAAATAATTTAAAATTCAATTATACAATTTTAACTGAACTTTCTGCAAAATTCTTAAAAAATCCTGATGTTCTTGAATACAAAAATCCAGAACCATACATTCAAATTCAAAGACAATTATCGAATAAAAATCCTTTCATCATAGGAGCCGGTCCGACCGGGCTTTTTGCAGCTCTTTCTCTAGTGGAAAATGGATTCCAGCCTTTCATCTTTGAGCGTGGTGATAAAATAGAAAACAGGATAAAAAGAGTTTCCGATTTCTGGCAGAAAGGCATTTTAGACGAAGAGAGTAACGTACAATTCGGAGAAGGTGGTGCCGGTACATTTTCCGATGGGAAACTCACCTCCCATAAAAGTGACTATTACACAAACCAAGTCACAAAATACCTGATAAAATTTGGGGCTGATCAAAAAATTTCATACGAAGCTCTTCCCCATCTGGGAACAGATGGACTGCGTAAGATCGTAATCAATATTCGCAAATACCTGGAAGACAAGGGCTGCAAATTCTTCTGGCGAAATAAACTGGAAAACCTGAACATTGAAAATGATCAGATCACATCTGTTCGCATTAACGGTAAGGAATACAATCCGGAGGCAGTGATCCTGGCTATCGGAAATTCAGCCCGTGATACTTTCGAGATGCTTTCAAATAAAATCGAAATGGAAAGCAAACCTTTTGCAGTCGGGTTCCGCATCGAGCATTCTCAGGGTTTTATTAATGAAGCATTCTATGGAGATAAAAATGATTTCAACATAACAGGTCCTGCTACTTATAGACTCACTGCACAAGAAGGGAAAAGAGGAATCTACAGCTTCTGTATGTGTCCGGGTGGATCTGTTATCCCTGCATCATCCCAGAAAAATGGATTAGTTTTGAATGGCATGAGTTTCCAAAAAAGAAATAATGAATTTGCCAACAGTGCCATCGTGGTTACAGTAAATGAAACAGATTATGGACAAGGCATTTTAGCAGGAATGGAATTTCAACGAAAGATCGAAAAAAAATGCTTCAAAGTAGATATCCCTTATTTTGCTCCTGCTCAGAAAGCGTTTGATTTTCTGAATAACGAAACTAACGATTCAGTCCCAACGACAAGCTATTTACCAGGAATAATCTCCAGCGATCTAAATAGCATTTTTCCACCCGGTATTACAAAAACTTTGAAAACAGGTTTGAACTCCTTTGAAAAGAGAATTCCCGGATTTACAGGAAAAGGAATTTTACTGGCTCCAGAAACAAGAACTTCCTCTCCTGTTCGTATATTAAGGAATAAAGAGACCTTTAAGTCTGCGACTGTTTCCAATCTCTACCCTATCGGAGAAGGTTCCGGTTATGCCGGTGGTATAATGAGCAGCGCTGCGGATGGATATAAATTAGGATGTTTATTTTATTAAACAAAATCTAAATTTATATTTGACATATAAAAAGTCAATTTTCTAAATAGTAATTGACTTATTTAATATTAATTAAGTTCTTTATGAACTGAAGGAGAATAGCAAATGAAAAAGCTAATATTTTTTGTATTAATGATGGCTATTGTTTTTAGTGCATTATTTGCGCAGTGGAGTAATGATCCTGCTCAGAACAATGCAATTTGCGATCTGGCGGGAGAACAAGCAATTCCAAAAGTTGTCAACGGTCCTACCGGTAATACTTACATTGGCTTTTTCTCTAATGATTCAGGTAATTATGATGTCCGTTTGCAACGTTTGGATTTTTCGGGAAATGAGTTGTGGGATCATAATGGAATTCTCATCAGTGATAATCCCGCTATGAGCTGGCTTACAGACTGGGATATGACCGTGGATGCAGATAACCATGCAATCCTCATATTTCAAGACATTAGAAATGGCGGTAACAATAATATTTACGCCTACCGTATTGCACCGGATGGAACTTTTGTGTGGGGTGCAAATGGACTGGAACTTTCAAATTCGACTGCCTTCGATGTATCACCAAAAGTGTGTATAACTTCGACCGGAAATACTGTAGTCACCTGGCAGGCAGATACTGTGATCATCATGCAGAAAATTGCTTCTGACGGTACTTTGCTTTGGGGACCGAATGGTATTACAATGAGTTGCGCTGATACCTATTCCTGGCCACAACCTTTTGCAATAGATAATGATGAAATACTCTTGAAATTTTTCGAAGATACAGGAACGTTTCCCATGACGATCCGTCATTGTTATATGCAGAAATATGATACGAATGGAAACGTTGTCTGGGCTAACGATACAGTAATTTCCAATGTAGGTGGCATTACCGCTTGGACGCAGGTTTTCAACATTATTTCCGATGAAAACAACGGTTGTTTTATTTCCTGGCACGACAGTCGGGGTGGTGGAACAATATCTTATCCGTTTGTTCAGCATGTGAATTCTGATGGTTCTGTTGCTCTCACAGCAAATGGTGTTCAGCTTTCCACTGAAGCAAATCGGCAGAATTTCTACCCGGAATCTGTTTATAATGCTGCGAATAATGAATTGATAACTTATTGGTCGCAGACAGACGGTGCCCAGAATAACCATGGTATAACCGGTCAAAAACTTGATGCCAGCGGGAATCTGCTATGGGGAGCGAATGGGAATAACATCATCAGCATCTCTTCTCTTTATGTTTTACCATTTGCTGTCCGGGCTGCTGGTGGTTATTTGATGATTCTTTTCGAAGAATATACTGATGCAGTGAATGCTTATGTAAAAGTAATGAAATTAGATACAGATGGTAATTATGTATGGCCGGATGAACAGGTAACAATGTGTTCTGTTGCGTCCGGTAAAGTTCACAGCGAAGCCAGCCAATTTGCCAATAACCAGATCATAGCTGCCTGGGAAGATGATAGGAATGGACCAAAGGATATTTATGCTCAGAATATCAACCTGGATGGAACGATTGGTGGTTCATTGTTAGTCTTCTTAACCTCTTTTGAAGTTGAATATATTGATAATGACGTTATTGTTACCTGGTCCACCGCATGTGAATTTGGAGTTCTTGGATGGAATATATTACGTTCTGAAACTGTTGCTTTTGAAGATGCAATTCAGATCAATACTGATCTTATTCCCGGCACTGGAACACCCACTACACCTGCAGATTATACTTACATTGATGATAACATTCTTCTTGGAAATACATATTATTACTGGTTGGAGTGCGTTTTCGAGAATGGAAATAATACATTCTGGGGTCCAATTTCAGTTACAATTCCTCCTCCCGTATTCAATCCGCCCCAGAACCTTACTGTTGATCCGGTAACAGGCATAGTAACATGGGATCCGCCTGAGCCCTATCCGGGAGTTGAATTACTCGGTTATAATTTATATCTGGATGGAACTTTTGTCGGATTTCTGGAACAACAAACCTACCAACTCGAAAACCTGATCTTTGGCCAAACATACACAATTGGAATTTCCGCTGTTTACGATCTGGGAGAATCTGAAATTGTTACTTTAGAATTTATATATGTAGGAACTGAAGCTGGAAACAATATCGCTACAGTAACAGAGTTGAAAGGTAACTACCCCAATCCATTCAACCCGGCAACAACAATCTCTTTCTCTGTAGCACAAACGTCCCCGTTTGTTACTCTTGCAATATTCAACATCAAAGGACAGAAAGTAAAAACACTCGTAGATGAAATCCTCCCAGCAGGAAATCACACAATTGTATGGAATGGAGAAGACGAAAACGGCAAGTCCGTTTCCAGCGGTGTTTATTTCTACAAGATGAAAGCTGGGCAATATACAGCGACGAAGAAGATAATATTGATGAAATAGGTTTCTTACAGCTTAGTCTCGACTTGTCGAGACAACTATTTTATTAATACTTCTACAAAGAAAATGCTCATAATGAAATAACATATTTTTA
>DAOUUD010000112.1 GCA_030668345.1 Candidatus Cloacimonadota bacterium
CATTGATAACGAGCTTCATATCAGGTGTGAAACTATCGAACTTCCCGGAATTGAAACCGAATTGTTCTATTCCACCGGAACAGGCTGGGAATCGGTGGAGATGCAAAATTTTATGGGTTTAACTTATGAGGGAATTATTCCCGGATTTCCCGGTGAAACACAATTCTGCAGGTTTAAAACAGATACCGATACCCTGGTTGGAATGATGCCTGCTTACATTTCGGATGATGTTTTTCCTCCTGCAGTGGAAGAACTTAGCTATGTTGCAGCAGATACCGTTGGAGATGTTCTTGATCCGGCTTGTCCCAATCTTGATATTACCGGAAATTATTTTGGCTATTCGGACAGCAGATTTTACGGAGGACTTACAAGTGATTCAGGAGATTTCCCTTTAGATAGTGGCGGTTTGTTCCCAGACACATATTATTTCTACATAACTGTTATTCTAAATCCGGAAACCGTGCTCATCGATTCAGTTGTTTATGCCATGATCTATGCAGACATTTCGTTTTTATTAAGCCCCGGACTATACAGGATAACCGGAACTGAATTCAGTTTGGGAACATTTGAAATGATCGGTAATATAGAAACCCAGGTGATCGATACCACCCTGGTTATGGCTTGTGATATCGAAACACTTACCAATGATGTACATTTTGGCACCTGGCCGAATATGACAAATTCCCTTGGAGTGGAAATGATTACTGCTAAATATATGCTTCCTCTGGATTTTCTGATAATGGATTTCTCAAAGCCCTCTCTGCAGAATATCGATCAATATATCATCGAACCATTTACCAATATACTACCAGAAATTTCCGATCTTGGTTTTGCTATATCCGGAGGGTCAACAACGTTCACCTGCACATATTTTGATGAGAACGAACATTTTCCCATAGTTGCCGAAATCGAAATTGAAAGCTCAATTTATCCCATATTTCCAACCTCTTTCGATTATTCCATACCCGTAGAATTCATTACGGAAATCCCACTGACAAATTGGGAGGAAGCTACATTCCGCTTCAGTGACAACGCTTATGAATTTATAGAAGAAACGATAATAAATACTACAGGAATTGAAAACAATCAATTATCGGTGAGTGATTTTCAGTTGAGAAACTATCCCAATCCCTTCAATCCTGCTACGACAATCTCATTTAATCTAACCGCAGAGGACACGGAGGACGCAGAGATTTTAATTTATAATCTCAAAGGTCAGAAAATTAGACAATATTCAATTTTCAATTTTCAATCTTCAATTGTGTGGGATGGTACCGATGAAAATAATCAGCCTGTAAGTTCAGGGATATATTTCTATAAATTGAAAGCTGATAATTATTGGAAAGTTAGGAAAATGATATTGTTGAAATAAGGAAACCTTCCGAACGGTTATGCTGCTTTTAATGGATCTTAACCTTCGGAATGGTTTGATTGCTATTAATATGAGAAGGGAAAAATGAAAGCTTGGATTATTGGATTATTGTTGATTATGCTTTCAATTATTTATCTGAATGCAGAAAGCATTGAACTTACCGGTGACAAAAGTAGCCTGAAGATCAACGGGAGTTTTGAGATCGAAGAAATTACTTCCAGGAAAGTGGGAAATGAAAAATATAATATCCTGCAAATTCCGGGATGTGTGAACATAGGCTTTTATGGTGAAGCTGAAATTCCTGTTTACACAAAGCTCATTAGTCTGCCGGAAACAGGAAACTTTAAAGTAAGTAAGATAAAATATGATGTAGAAGAGATTGATCTGGAAAAAAAACTTATTCCACTTGGCTGGCAGGATAATAAAAATACAGATAATGAGTTTTATCTCAGAGACAAGTGGTTTCCACAGGATATTGTAACGATCTCCAGGCCGAACATCATGCGGGGGAACAGGTTCACACAGATAACTATAGCGGCGGTTCAATATAATCCTTTCCAAAATAAAATGAGAGTATTAAAAAATGTGGATATCGAATTTGATATCGATCATTCTAAAAATGAAAATCCATTAACAAAAACAAGACATTCAAATTCATTTGCTAACATCGCGGAAAAGAATATTTACGGTGCAGAAGTATTGAGGAACTCTGGATGTGGACAATATCTTTTTATCTGTCCGGATGATATTGCAGCAACACTTCAACCTCTTCTCAGGTGGAAAGAGAAACTGGGTTATAAAACCAGAGTTGCCACAATATCCGAAACCGGTTCAACAAATGATGATATAAAAAATTACCTGCAAAATGCTTATGATAACTGGGAAACACCTCCGGAATACGTAGTTCTGGTAGGTGATGTTGATGGTAATTTTATTGTGCCTACTTTTTATGTGCCGGGTGGACCGTATTCTCCCTGGGATGAAACTGATCACAGTTATACATTATTAGATGGTGATGATTATTTCCCGGATATTTTAATCGGAAGATTATCTGTGCGCAGCTTATTTGAATTGCAAACGATCATAAGTAAGATCATTAAGTATGAAAGCGATCCTTTTATGGAAACTGATTGGATCAAAAGTGCATTGATGATTGCTTATATATACCCAGTTCCATGGTATGAGATATTTTCCCATCGCGAAACAGTTATGGCAGTTAGAGATAAACTATTAGATTTTGAATATACAAAAGTTGATACTTTTATTCATCCATACCAGTCAGGAAATACTCAATTGGCGAATATGATCAATGCCGGACAGTCATTTGTCAATTTCAGGGGATGCGGTAATTATAATCAATGGACAGCGATGTCAAATTATGTATTCTTTAATATTGATGATGTGAATAATCTGAACAATGGTTATATGCTGCCGATGGTAACCAGTATGACCTGTGGAACAGGCGGTTTTGCCTCAACAGCTTATCCATCCTGCTTTGGTGAAACCTGGCTTAAAGCAGGCTCACCATCCGTACCCAAAGGTGCAATAGGCCTTATCGGTCCCAGCGAACGGGATACTCAAACCAGTTGGAATAACTGCATTGATCTGGGGATATACCAGGGTATTACTCAGGAAGATCTCTTTCGATGTGGAGAAATGCTTCTACGTGGTAA
This sequence comes from Candidatus Cloacimonadota bacterium, assembly GCA_030668345.1. Classification (GTDB taxonomy): domain Bacteria; phylum Cloacimonadota; class Cloacimonadia; order Cloacimonadales; family TCS61; genus JACNIV01. The sequence continues at coordinate 3,046 of DAOUUD010000112.1, forward strand.
AATGGAACTTTATAATAACTATCCTAACAATCATGCCTGGGTTGTAAATCACTCCGACCAGTTTTATTTTTATGTTTATAATTTACTTGGTGACCCGGGACTTGCGATCTGGACAGATATGCCAAAAGAAATAGTTATCATTTATGATGATCAATTACCTTTTGGATCTAATTATGTCGAACTTCAAATTGAGATCGAGGATACGAATAAATCCTATTTTACTATAGCAATAACAAATGAGGACAGCCTTATTGCAGTTGGAATCACAGATGAATCTGGTTCTGTTAGCATTCCTTGTGAACTGGATGTTGGTAGTTATTCGATCACAGCTTCAAAGTATGGATACATTCCTCAAACAGGGGAATTTAGTGTAATTGAAGGTAATTATTTAGGGTTATTTGACTTCGATTTGAGTGAAGATCCGGTCTCTGGAAATATTCTCAGCATTGAACTGACCTTGAAAAACTTCGGTACGCTTCCTGCAGAAAATGTGACTATAAATCTGGATACAGAAGAAGATAGAATAGAAGTAATATCATCTGAAATCACTACCAGTGAAATTCCGGCAGGTGAATTGTTCATTTGTGATTTCCAGATACAGGTATGCGATGAATGGCATAATGGATTCACTTCTAATATGTTTGTAAATATCTCTTCAAATTTTGGTGAAAACAGTTCTATCATACCGGTTGAAATTCTTTCTCCGGAACTGGTACTTTCAAATTTTATCGTAGAGAACAGTTCCAATTGTCTTATTCAAAATGAAAGCAGTAATATAACGATTGAATTAAAGAACTGCGGTAATAACGATTCCAACAATTTTAATGTTAATTTTATCAGTCAGAATGATAAAGTTGAAATTATTAATGCTTATAGTTCTTATGCGAATATTCCAATCAATAATATTGGAAATAACCAAAACAATCTTACAGTAAATGTAGCAAATGTAATATCGGGAGAACTTGCCGATTTCAAACTTGAAATATTACAAAATGATACTGTCGTGCAGGAAATAGAATTTAATATTCCCATTGGGATCATTGATGAATTCAGTCCTACCTTCTGTAGCTATGGTTACTATGCGATTGAATCGAGAGATGTGGGAAATTTTGAAACTCCGCAGTATAACTGGATCGAGATAGATCCTGATCTGGGTGGGAATGGGATATTGATCGGTGCTGACCATGCAACTTCCGATGGCTATATTAGGACCATCAACCTGCCTTTTCAATTTCAATTTTTCGGTTATTTCTATCATTCTGTATCTGTTTGTTCAGAAGGCTTGTTATCTATGGGAGAAGCAGATCTTATTTTTCACAGGAACAGGAATATTCCTTCCGGGATAGGTCCGAATGCTATGATCGCTCCTTTCTGGGATGATATTGAAGACGGGGAATTATATGTTTATTTCGATGAAGAGAGTCACTGTTTTATTATCGAATGGAGTGAATGGCATAATGTTTACAATCCTGAATATATGGAAACCTTCCAGGTAATTTTATACGATCCCGAATATTACTCAACTCCAACGGGAGATGGAGAGATACTTTTCCAATATAAAGAAATAAACAATGTAGATCAAGAAGAAAATTTTGCTACTGTCGGCATAGAAAACGAAACTCAGACTGAAGGACTACTAATGACATATGCAGGTATTTACCCGCAGACCGTTCAACCACTTGAGAATGAAACAGCAATATTTTTTACGATTAAAGAAGGTCCTGATATTCCATTTCTAACTGTTACCCCATCATCTATAACAATTTCGGTTTATCCTGATACTGTTATCATTGAAGAATTTACTCTGTTCAATGCTTCGGAAGGAGATCATGATATTTCATATACGATCAGCTTTTCCCATTTTTCCAGGAATTCAGGAAGATCGGAAAATCTAAACAGCAGGAATATCGAGAATGATTTTATTTTGTGTACCACAGGAAACTATATTCCCGTTATGCCGATGGATTTATTATTTTACCTGGTACATAATAGTCCGGATGGTGAACCGGTTTACGGAGTTAAATTGGATTTCCCACCGGGTTTTTATGTTAATAGCGCCACTGATGTGGGATCACTTCTTTATAATAATGAAACTGGCGATGGTGCTGAAATAAGCTGGGGATTCGGTAACGGTAATTGTGTATCTTCCTCTCCTATTCCATTTAATGTAAATGTTACGATCGACGAAAATCAGAACCAACCCGTGGAAATAGGATGGTATATCGAAGGAGATGGAACAGGAGCAGAGCCGCATTCCGTTAGTGGAACATTTACTATTTATCCAACGAGTGATATTTATTTCTGGATTTCTCATCCAAATGGTGGTGAAAAACTTCTGCCGGGAATTCAGGATAGTGTTAAATGGGATCACTATGGAGACGCTGAAATTGTTAAGATACAATTAAGCAGAGATTCCGGCAATACTTGGGAAATTTTAACTAATGAAACTGATAATACGGGATTCTATGAATTCATAGTCACCGGTCCTCTTTCTGATGAATGCAATATAAAAGTTGGAACTACAGATGATGAATATTTTGATATTTCCGATAGTCTTTTTCAAATAACAGCTCTAAATATTCAATATCCCGCTTTGGGTTCAATATTATCTTATGGAGAAACAGACACCATTAAATGGCAGGACATCGAAGGTATAGACAAGGTTAATATCGAATTAACCTCTAACAATCAATATTCATGGGAAATACTTGCTAATGGAATCGATAATCTGGGTTTTTATGAATTCACAGTTCCCGGCCCACCCTCCGAATTCTGTAAACTAAGAATCAGCAGTCTGGATGGCGTTGTTGTAAATACATCAGACTTATTTACAATTGTGGATTCACCGGTTGATTGGCTTTATGCGAATACAATGTCGGGGGTAATACCAGCAGGTGAAAGTGAAAATATCACACTTTCAATTTCCAGTGAAAATCTGGAAGTTGGAACCTATGAAGCTTATATTAAAATTGAAACCGACTATTGTCAGATATTATATTTACC
>DAOUUD010000196.1 GCA_030668345.1 Candidatus Cloacimonadota bacterium
GAAGTGTAATTGTGTTCACCGGAGTTAACGAAAATGGTCAGGGACTGCGCACCACATTCTGCCAGGTAACATCCGAAGTGCTGGGAGTTCCACTCGATGATATTACGTTCCTGGAACCTCAGACTTCCACTATTACAGATGGTGGTCCCACAGTTGCTTCCCGCGGTACGATCGTTGGTGGTAATGCAACAATTCAGGCTGCCAACATCGTAAAAGAAAGAATTTTTGAAATCATAAAAGATGACCTTAAAGTTTCCAAATTAGAAGAAACCGAATGGAAAAACGGTTTGATTTATCGCAAAGCTAAGAATCCGGAAATAAAACCTGTGAAATTCTCTGACGCAGCAGAGAAAGCTTATTGGGCTGGCGTTAATCTTTCGGCTTACGGTTGGTTCAAAGGTCCCGATGTAAATTGGGACGAAGAAACAGGACAGGGCAATGCTTACTTTACTTATGTTTACGGCTGCCATATCGTGGAAACCCGCATCGATACACATACAGGAAAGATCGAGGTGGAGAAGATAACCGCTGTTCACGATGTAGGAAAAGTTATCAATAGATTAGGTGCGGAAGGACAGATCTTTGGTGGTACCACCCAGGGAATGGGTTATGGAATACTGGAAGATTTTAATATTCAGAACGGTGAAGTCAAATCACTTAACCTGGATGAATACCTTATTCCCACCATAAAAGACATCAAAGAGATAGAACCTATTCTGGTCGAGAATCCCGATATTTACGGACCTTTCGGAGCAAAAAGCATCGGTGAACCTACGTTAGAATTAACGGCAGCTGCTATAAATAATTCTCTCAGCTTTGCTCTGGGAAAGCGTTCCTATCAGATACCATTAACTCTGGAGCAGGTATTTCTGGGAAAAAATCTGCGTAAGCCTGCCCGTCAAAGTGAAGTAGCTCATGCTTCCAGTAAAAACAGGAAGATCACTCCCCGTTTGAGTAAAATCAATTCGGAAACACCCGAAACTCTGGAAGAAGCTCTGAGAAAAATGGCAGATGAAAAATTCATTCCTCTTGCCGGGGGAACCGATGTTGTAGTTCAGGCACGTCATAAAACCGAACCCATGAATCTGCTGAATATTTTCTCTCTTCCCGAATTGAAAGGGATCAAAGATATGGGTGATAAAATAACGATTGGAGCAGCTACTACTTTCACGGAAATAATTAATAACGATATTATCAAGCGTGAATTTCCGCTTTTGGTAAAAGCCTGTTCCCTGATAGGTTCCACCCAGATCAGAAATCGGGCGACCATTGGTGGTAATGTCGTGAATGCCGCTCCCTGTGCCGATTCCGTTCCTCCTCTGATAGTTTATAAAGCTCAATTGCGTTTGCGTTCTCTGAAAAATGAGCGGATCGTTCCAATTTCAGAGTTTATTGAGCGACATTATAAAACTATTATCCAACCTGATGAAATCCTCACTGCGATCACCATCCCAAAACTTTCTGATAAAAAATATTATCATAGTTATTATCAGCTTGGAAGGAGAAATGCAGTTAACATAACCAGGATGAGCATCAGCGTAATGATGAGCTTTGATAAGGATGATAAGATCGAAGAATGCTATATTGTTGATGGTTCTCTTTTCAGCAGATCGCAGAGAATTACTGATGTGGAGAAAGCCCTTATCGGAAAACCTTTGAACGAAAAAACGATATGTGCTGCAGAAAAACCATTAGCAGAAAAGATCGAAAAAGAAATTGGTGGACGCTGGTCTGCCGAATATAAAAAACCTGTTTTTATAAATCTCTTTAAAGATGCATTGAGAGAAATCCAACCGCAGATGAACGCTAATAATCACGGAAAATAATAGAGTGAAAAAGAGGACAGATTAATGATAAATTTGAAATTCAGGATTAACAAGTTCTTTCTTGTTCCTAAATTTCATTTGGGAACACAATTGTTTGTGAAGTTTCACTTCCAAAAGAAAAAAAAGGACAGATAAATGATAAATTTGAATTTTAATGTTAACGGAAAAGATGTAAAATTGGTGGTAGATGATTCCCTGCGGCTTCTGGATATTTTGCGAGACGAAATGGGATTGACCGGAACCAAGGAAGGTTGTGCAGTTGGTGAGTGTGGTGCCTGCACTGTTATCATGAACGGGGAAGCAGTAAATTCCTGCATGATACTGGCTGAACAGGTTCAAAATACAAAAGTGGAAACAGTTGAGAATCTTGAAAGGAATGAGGTGCTTTCCCAATTACAGGATGCATTCCTGGATAATGGTGCAATTCAATGCGGATTTTGTACACCCGGTATGTTGATGAGTGCTAAAGCACTTCTCGATAAAAGTCCTACACCATCCGAGGAAGAAATCAAAACAGCTTTGGAAGGAAATCTCTGCCGTTGTACAGGATATATTCCCATTTTGAACTCAGTTAAAGATGCGATTGAGAAAATTAGAAGATGAAAGAAACCCCCTTTTTATTCCCCCTTCTAAAGGGGGATTCAAAGGACAAAATTCAGGAGAATAAAGTATGAATATCGAAATATTGGGTGATTTTGTTATAATTCCAAAAGAAGAAACTGTTCTTGCAGAAAAGAAAAATATCTACATAAAAGATGGAAAAAATCTATTAGATCAGAAAATTTTAAGGTGGTTTATATGAGTAAGGATAATATTTTTCTAACGGACGCACAATTAAAAAAAGAAATTCTTAAATGCGAATATTGTGAGGAGAAACCATGTAAGGATGCGTGTCCAGTGGATTGCTCACCAGCCGATTTTATAATAGCAGCCAAAACAGGTCTCCCATCTGACATCAGTCGTTCAGCTGGCGAAATAATGAAAAATAACCCTTTAGGAGGAATATGCGGTATTGTATGCCCGGACAAGCACTGTATGGCATCCTGTTCTCATAAGAAATTTGATGGTGCTGTTAATATCCCTGCTGTTCAGGCTACAATTATTGCTAAAGCTAAAGAGTTAGGTGTAATGCCAAACTTTGAAAATATCTCACCTAATGGGAAAAAAGTAGCCATTATCGGAGCGGGACCATCTGGTCTGGGAGCTGCTGCTGTGCTTACACAGAAAGGATATAAAATAGATATTCTAGAGAAAGAAGATAAGCCCGGTGGAGTTTGTAACCTGATACCCGATTTCAGGCTTCCCAAAGATGTTTTGAAAACAGATATAGATTTTGCGTTATCACTTGGAGATATAAATATAAAATATCACACTAATATAGATGATCCCGTGAGTTTACTTGATCAGGGCTACAATGCTGTCCTTGCAGCGCCGGGTTTAACCGGTTCTCTTTCTCCGGGAATAGAAAACGAGGATTTAGCAATTTACGGTACAGATTATCTAAAAGCTCCCGGGGCTTATAATATAAAAGGGCGAGTGGCAATTATCGGGGGTGGTGCCACAGCTTGTGATTGTGCATTAAGTGTAATCGAGCGAGGTA
>DAOUUD010000252.1 GCA_030668345.1 Candidatus Cloacimonadota bacterium
ATAAGATACATCTTTGCATATTGGATACGTTGAGCCTTGATATTGGTTATTGTAAATTTAACTTTTCCTTTATAAATAAAACTCTCGTTTGTTTTGGGAACTTTATTGAAATTGTCATAAAGAAATTCGGCTAAATTGTCATATTCCTCATCATCAATATTCAGGTTGAATGTTTCGTTCAACTCCGGGATCGAGCACATACCGCTAATTATGTATTCATTATCATTCAAGTGCGAAATCGTAGGTTTTTCTTTATCGTATTCATCCATGATCTCGCCAACTAGTTCTTCCAGGATATCTTCCAACGATAGAAGCCCCGAAGTTCCACCATATTCATCTACTACGATAGCGATCTGGATCTTCTTGTTTTTGAACTGATTAAGAAGGTTCTGTATCTTGGTGTTCTCTGTAATGAATAATGATGGCCTGAGTAATGACGCAAGTGTTTGTTTGTTAGGATTCAGTATGACATCTTTTGCATAAACAATGCCGATAATATTATCTATATTTGTTTTATAAATTGGGATCTTAGAATGCCCGGATATAATGATCTGCTCTTTAACTTTTTTTAATCCTTCCAAAGAATCTACAGCGATTATATCGACCCGTGGTGTCATAATCTCTTTTGCCAGGGTAGATGAGAAACGAAAAATACCGGAGATGATCTTCTTTTCACTTTCTTCCAGGGACTTTTGTGCTGCTTTGGAATGAATAAGGTTTTTGAAATCTTCGGAAGTTAAATCAGAATTGGTTGCTGTTGATTGCTTAACGGAAAAGATCGAGCTGATGAATTCGAGGATCTTGATAAGTGGCCAGAGAATGTATTTTATTGTTTCCAGGAAGAAACTTGAAAAACTAGCTATTTTTTCCGGTGATGAAAAAGCTAATAATTTTGGAGTTATTTCACCAAAAATAAGTATCAGGATAGTCATCAGTATAATTTCGATCGTAATTATCAAAGATTGTGATAAATGCGATAAATACCTGTTTCCAATACTTATAGCGATAAGGGCAGCACTGGATGAGGCTGCTACATTTACAATAGTATTTCCCAGCAGAATGATGATGAGCAGTTCGCGGGGATTTTTCAGAAGTCTGAAAATACGCCTGTTACTTCGACTCCTTTTTTTTTCCATTTTCTTCAGTTGGATCTTTGTAAGTGAGAAAAAAGCAGTTTCCGAGCCGGAAAAGAATGCAGATAAAAGCAGGAAGCCTATGATAGCTATAAACGAAAAACTATCTTCCACGAGTTATGTGTTTCTCCTTTAATTTAGAATAATATTTTTTTTCTTTTATTTTCATTTCTTTACTTTGCTCAACTCCCAGATGATCGTAACCCAGAAGATGCAAAAGACCATGCAGAAAAAGAACCTGGAGTTCCTCTTCCAAAGTTCTATGCTCTTTTTGCCCATCCGCCACATTGATGTCAATAATAATATCTCCCAAAAGTGGTATCCCGGGCATATCAGCCTGGAAGGAAATAACATCGGTCAGTGTATTCCTTCCCAGGTATTTTCTGTTTAGATTTCGAATTGAGCCATCATTGGAAAGTTTCAAAACCAGAAATGCGTCTTTTGAGATTTTTTCTTCTTCTCTGAGAATATCAAGAACAGTGGTAAAAACAGAGGAAGTAATTATCAAATCTGTCTGGTTATCTAAGAGGACGGGCTCAGTTTTCCGGGTATTCAAGGCGTTTCCTGTAAACTCCCGTAATAATGGGAAGCATGTATGTTTTAATGATATCCAGTTCTTTCAGGGTAAGTGGTGCTTCGTCCAGCTGACCATCATTCACCAGTTTGAAAACTGTATCATCAAGAATTTTATTTATTACTGTTTCAGAGAAGTCCTCCAGAGATTTTGTAGTAGATTCCACGATATCTGCGATCATAACAATAGCAGCTTCTTTCGATCGTGGTTTGGGACCATTGTAATAAAAATGCTCTTCATCGATATCCAGGTTGGTTTCCTGTGCTTTTGTGTAAAAATAGCGTATTTGTCCTGTGCCATGATGTTGCTGTATTATCTCGATAACGGGTTTTGGTAAATTGTGTTTTTTAGCCAGCGATAATCCGTCGGTAATGTGTTGCTTGATAAGTAAAGCGCTTTCGTTGGCCATCATTTTATCATGAAGCTCGGTAGAGTTTGGATTGTTCTCTATGAAGAACTGGGGATTCTCGATCTTGCCGATATCGTGGTAATAGCTACCAACTCTGGCCAGAAGATGATTTGCTCCCACCGCCTCAGCTGCACTTTCGGCAAGGTTTCCCACGATAAGTGAATGATGATAAGTTCCCGGTGTTATTTTAGACATTCTTTGAAGTAGTGGATTATCGAAATCAAGAAGTTCCAGTAAAATCTGTTTAGTTGCCATATTCAGCTTGCGTTCCACAACCGGAACGATGAGGATAAGACCCACTATAGAAGTAACACTGGAAATAATACCCCACAACAGATACCACAAGTAGATGGAAAAATTCTCGAACCTGATGAGAGATACTGCAGTAATAACTATTAAATACGAAAGAAGCAG
>DAOUUD010000165.1 GCA_030668345.1 Candidatus Cloacimonadota bacterium
AACATCCAGATAACTTTCAAAGGAATAAAAGTTATGTTGCATTTCTGATAAATGCAGTTTCAATATCTTATAGAATTTTCTGTATGTTTCATTTGTAACTTTTATAATATAGTGTGATAGTTAGCTTTTCCACACACTTAAATCCCAGGCATCTTTCAGCAACTTGAAAACGCTTTTTCCCCGGTGCCCAAGTTGATATTATAATTTTAAAATTTTCACTTCAGTAAGATTATCTTCCTAACTTTCTGATGATCAGCAAGAAAATAAGCGCCACTTAAAGCACAGGTAAATACGGAAAGACAATCAATAAGAGAAAAATATTGTTCTCTATAATTAAGTCTAATAAACGATAGTTAATAATGAAGTTATTCTTAACAATTATCCAAATCCGTTCAATTCGACGACGACTATTTCGTTTTTATTAAACACCGAAAACACTGAAAACACCGAATTGGTAATCTACAACATCAAAGGTCGAAAAATCAGACAATATTCAATTTTCAATAATAAATCTTCAATTATTTGGGACGGAACGGATGAGAATAACCAACCTGTCTCATCAGGAATTTACTTTTACAAATTGAAAGCAAATAGTTTTGAACAAACCAAAAAAATGATCTTACTTAAATAAAATAATCTGAAAGCAACTATATAACGCTCCGAAAATTCGGGGCGTTTTTTTTATAGATTAACATTAACCACAAAATATTTGACAAATAATCTTAGTCTAATTTTTTTTGACCAAAATGATGATAAGGATTTTTGAATGATTGAAAATGTATTTGTTATAAACAAACTCTCTCAAGTGAAGGCAATTAACTCAGAGCTAAAAATCAGGATAATAAATGAACTGATCCTTAATCCTGCCACCGGACAACAATTGTCAAAGATATTTGGATTAAGCAAGCAAAAAATGCACTATAATTTGAAAGCACTTCTCAACGCCAGCCTGATAAAGATCATAAATATCGGGAATAATAAAGAAGTATATTATAGAGCAAAAGCAAAAAATTATGTTTTAGATTTTTCCCTCAACAATAATAATGGAGAGAAAAGCGTCAATAATCGAACTTTGATAAACCAGATATTAGAATCACATAACATCGATCTTGCCAGGATTGCGGCAAACCTGTTGGAAAGTTCCCTGAAAATGCAAGCGAAAGAAAAACTGTTGATCGTAAGCGGCGAATACAATATGCCACTTGTAAAAAAAATTCTTACAGAAGCTTCCAAAAGACAGATTGAAACAACTTTGTGGTTCAGAGATAAAGAGTTGTTGGAAGCAAAGCATAATGTATTCTCTCTGGCTACTTATAGTTGGGATTTTGAGAAGTTCAACAGAGCTCTAAAAAATACTGATGTTTACCTTTATCTCAATGGTGAATCCAGATTTATTCCACTGAATAACCCTGAAAAGAAAAAGATCCAGCAGAAAGCTCTTGCAAGAAGCAGGGATATTGTTAAGAAGAATAACATCCGTATTGCTATGATGGAAGGCTTGATGCATGATGAACTTACAGAAGAAAATATTCTCTCCGAGATAAATTTCTGGAAATCACTGGATATAGATTATAATAAACTTGTCCGGGAAACCGAAGAGGCATCAAAGCAATATCTGGATTCGAAGACAATCAGGATTCAAAATGATGAAGGTAGTGATTTTGGATTCGAGATCCAAAAAGTATTATGCGATTATGGTTCTTTCACAGATCTTCCCAGGCAGTGCCCACTTATATTCATCCCCGGCGGAGAAGTTTTACTTATCCCCAAAGAGCAGAGTTTCAATGGTGATATTACCGCAAAAACCGGGTATCTTTATGGGAAGAGCATTCAAAATCCAACTCTTAAAATAATTAATAATGAAATTGTAAATTATCAGGCAGAAACAAACGAAGAACTAATTGCAAAAGCGATTTCGGAAGGTGGCCCTGATGCGCGTAAGATTTCATCGATCAACGTGGGAACCAACTATAATATGAACAAAGTGAATATCGATCCTCTTTATCGAGGCAGGTCAAAAGGAGTTATTACTATTAAATGGGGAGAAAATGTCTCAATTGGCGGCTCGATAAAAGGTGGTGTTGAATGGCAGATTCAATTGGCAAATCCAAAAATAGAAATAAAATAGGAGAATAAAAATGAAGAGAAGAAACGTAGTCTTAATGGTAGCAATAATGTTGCTGTCAGTAACAATGGTTTGGGGACAATGGAGCATCGATGAAGGCTTTGAAGGCGGCGTCATTCCTGCAGATTGGACTATTTATGATGTTAATGGAGACGGTTACGAATGGGTAGCTTATGAAAATACTGGAGTAGCTCATTCAGGTGATTGGGTGGCTGCTGTGGAATGTTTTGATAATGATGGTCATGACTGGCTCGTTACACCACAAGTGACTATTCAATCAGGAGATTCATTTATATTCTATGCAAAAGCCTGGTATGGAACAGAAGATTTCAATGTTAAGCTTTCTACCACCGGAAATGCGATCGCTAATTTTAATATTACTCTGGATACGATCACCGGAATCGGAAGCAACTATGTGGAGTATTCATACGATCTATCATCCTATGCAGGAAGTGATATTTACTTGGCAATTGAGTGGATTCAAGATACTTATGCTCTTGTGGTCGATGATGTGAAAGTGGGACAGGCGGAACCGAACGATGCAGGAATGGTATCAATCGAAGTTCCCGAAGATCATCATTTTTTAGATTCGGAAATTTATCCTTCCGGTACTATAATGAATTACGGAACTGCCGATATTACCGATGATTTTGATATAGATTGTGAAATTGTTGATTCTCTTTCTACGATTGTTTACACAAGTACATTTGTATACTCCGGAACCCTGTCTCCCGGCGCAACGGAAGTTATAGATTTCACCGATGTATGGCTGCCAACTGAAATCGGAAACTACACTGTGACAATGACAACATATCTTACCGGAGATGCAAATCCGAATAATGATTCCTTTTCAATTGAAACCGAAATAGTTATTCATTACGGGACAGGTGGACCCGATGAGTACGGTTATATGTGGATTGATAGCGAAGTAGAAGGCGGACCGGTTTATGATTGGATTGAAATAAGCGAAACCGGAACGTCAGCGATTATGCATGGTGTTCCTTTTTTTGATGGTGAGGATAATTTTTGCGAAGCTATTGATTTTGGATTTGATTTTCCCTTTTATGGAACTGACAGATCATATTTTTATGTAGATACAAACGGAGAAATTCTTCTGGCTGAAAATGACTGGGTTCAACCTTATCCAGATCCTGATTGGGGAAATGACGGTTTCTCTTTTAATGCCACATTTCCTATTCCGGGTTATACACAAATGCCGGGGCTGGTAGCTGTTTATTGGGATGCACAAAGAGTTAACGAAGGAATTGGTGATATCTATTATCAGACATTCGGGGAAGCTCCTGATCGATATTGTGTTATAGAATGGAAAAATTTTGAATTTGATTATGAATACAGTGGTGAACCTACTCTGTGTTATGAAGCTATTTTTTATGAAACAGGTGAGATTATCTTTCAATATCAAAATACAGATAATGGCCAAACCGGGTATACTACACCACATGTGAACGGACGAAGCTCCACTGTTGCTATTCAAAATGACGAAGCAACTATCGGACTTTGTTATTTACAAGAGATCGTGGAAAATAGCAACTACGTGGGCGTGGAACCACTCGGCAACCTGCTTACAAATGAATTAGCAATAAGGTTTTATCCTTCAATCGATAATTATCCCCCCACCTTTATTTATGAAGAATTCGGCAATACTTTTAACAGTGATCTAACGTTTAGCATTCAAATTTCGGACATGTCGGCAATTGAAACCGATACTCTTTATTACGATTATGGTAACGGCTGGGAAGGTCTTTCTCATACCGGCTTTGAAGAACCGAATATTTATATTTACGAACTAACTGATATTCCCAATAATACGGATTTCAATTATTATTTTGCTGCCACAGATAATGCAAGCAGAGGAAATAGAGGAACTTTACCGGCAAACGCTCCTGCTGAATATTTCTCTTTTAAAATGTTACCAACCGAGGGAATTAATATACTTTTTGCTCACGCTGGGATTACCCCCGGTTACCAGGATTGGAATTATATCGAGTATCCAAAATACATTATGGCTCTGGATTATGCGAA
>DAOUUD010000166.1 GCA_030668345.1 Candidatus Cloacimonadota bacterium
CTCCGATAACAAGCCCTGCAACCAAGCTGATTATAATGGGAGCGTGCATTGCTCCAGGTCCTTTCTCACTGAAGAATATAGGTTTGAATTGGAAGATAAGCATTAGAAATAAAGCGATCATAACAACGGGTAATATCCATCCAGCAGCTTTCTTTTGGGATGGAGTCGAGCGTCCCAGGTTGTATCCTTTTCTTATGAAGATAGTTCCAATAAAAATACCGAGAACTAGTCCTAAAAGACCGATGATCGCATTCAGATCTCCACCTGCCAGACGCAGGAATGCGCGCCAGGGACAACCCAGAAATACAAGTGCACCGATCATGGCAAAGAAACCCAGGAAAAAGCGAATGATAGATGATGAACCACTACGAGGTTTGAATTCTCTAAAGAAGAGAGAGATTAGAAATGAACCTAACAATATTCCAATTATTTCGGGACGAATATATTGGACAACTCCTGCCCTGTGAAGTCCCAATGCTCCAGCAATGTCACGTTCGAAACAGGCAATGCATAATCCCATATTGGGTGGATTTCCCAATTTCTGGAGAAGTACTGCTGCTACACCAATTATAATACCGACAACGATAATACCGTTTTTTGTGGAAAAGAAATTTTTCATTTATTACTCCTATCAATATTCTTAGATATTTCAGGAGCTCATCAGGCATATTATCGAGTATGCTTCAATTTGCGGTCTTGATTGTGATTAGTAGAATAACCCTCTTTGCCCGAAAGAGTCTCCGGTTGGAATTTTGTAAAAACATCAGGTAAATCCGGGCAAATACTTCATATTATTCCTTTTTTAATTTCCAAGTTCTTAAATCGTAAAATTTAATTTTAGTGTCAAGATTTTATTTAAAACACAAGTTTATATTATCTTTGGAAAAACTTCTCTAAGAGCAAATTTACTTAATAGGAACACGGAAAAATATTTAAATAATATAGTTCATTAATAAATTATTTGACATATATTAGTATTTGTAGAGAAAAAGAAATCAAAAAAAATAATTATTATTTATGGGGATTAATTTGAGTAATGTGACAAGACCTGTTGTAGAAATGAAAAACATCACTAAGAAATTCGGTGATTTTATAGCAAACGACAATATCAGCTTAACAATTCAAAAAGGAGAAGTCCATGCCCTGTTAGGAGAAAACGGAGCCGGCAAATCAACTTTAATGAAAATCTTGTATGGCTTGTACTCTCCTACCAGCGGCAAGATATATATTAACGGCAGAGAAGTGGAAATAAAAAATCCAAACATTGCCATCCAGAACAAGATAGGTATGGTTCATCAGCACTTTATGTTAGTAAAGCCCTTCACTGTTACAGAAAATATTATTCTGGGATTGGAAAAAACAGGTGTGTTTGGCAAATTAAAATTAAATGAAGCTGCCAGAGAAGTGGAAGAACTTTCTAAAAAATATGGTCTTCATGTAAATCCTAACTCCAAAATAGAAGATATCACCGTAGGTATGCAACAGCGGGTGGAAATATTAAAAGCTCTGTATCGTGGTGCGGATATTTTAATATTAGATGAACCAACTGCTGTACTCACTCCACAGGAAATACATGAACTTGGAAAAATAGTTTATAATCTTACTCAGGAAGGAAAGTCCATCATCATCATTAGTCACAAATTGAAAGAAATAAAAGAAATGGCCAATAAATGCACCATAATTCGTCATGGAAAATTTATCGATACAGTTGATGTGAGCAAAACCAGCATAGAAGAGCTTGCTTCTAAAATGGTCGGTAGAAAAGTAAATTTTATTGTCGATAAAAAAGATAAGAAAACCGGAAAAGTAGTATTAAAAATTGAGAATCTGGTAGTAAAAGATAATCGGGGTATTGCAACTGTAAACGGGCTTTCGCTTGAAGTTCGGGCAGGAGAAATTTTGGGAATTGCAGGCATCGATGGAAACGGGCAGACTCAATTTCTGGAAGCAATAACAGGATTAAGAAAGGTTGAATCCGGGAAAGTAAGTCTTCACAACCGTGATATCACTAATAAAACACCAAGGGAAATCATTGAAAGTAAAATTGCAAATATCCCACAGGATAGGCAGAAAAGAGGATTGGTTCTCGATTTTACAGTTGCCGAGAATATGATCCTGGAAAATCATAGTAAAGAACCTTTTGCCAGGAGGGGCATTCTCGACCATCAAAATATTTACGATTTTTCAAAAGAACTGATTAATAAATTCGATGTGCGACCCCAAGATGAATACAAAATTGCAGGAACTCTATCCGGAGGGAACCAGCAAAAGGTTATAATTGCCCGGGAAGTTACAAATGATCCGGACCTTATGATCGCTGCCCAGCCAACCCGCGGACTGGATGTGGGAGCAATAGAATACGTTCACAAAGCTCTGGTAACGCAGCGTGATGCAAATAAAGCAGTTCTGCTTGTTTCGCTGGAATTGGACGAAGTGATAAACGTATCAGACAGGATAGCTGTAATATTTGAAGGCAAGATAGTTGGTACTGTTGATTCTAAAGAAGCTAACATGGAACAACTGGGACTAATGATGGCAGGAGGAGCTTCAGCGTGATAAAGAAATTTCTGAAACTGTTTTCCAATAATGTATTTATATTTACCGTAATCTCGATTTTCCTGGGTTTGATTATCGGTGCCATCATTCTATTAGCTGCCGGATTCAATCCTTTAGAAGCTTATGGTGTGATGCTGAGAGGTATATTTGGGAAACCGAAAAATCTCTCTTACGTAATTATTAGATCTACTCCACTTATATTAACAGGACTCTCCGTTGCTTTTGCTTTCCGAACCGGTCTTTTTAATATTGGTGCAGAAGGTCAATTCATCGTAGGTGCCACTACCGCTGTTGCAGTAGGATATTTTGTTCATTTACCCATGATTATCCACATTCCTTTCGTCATCCTGTGTGCTGCACTTGCTGCTGGACTTTATGGTGGATTATCGGGTTTTTTAAAAGCTCGATTTGGTGTTCATGAAGTGATCTCTACAATCATGTTGAACTGGGTTGCATTATACCTTCAGAACTTCCTGATCTATACTCCCGGTTTCCAGAAACCCGGGGGTGAAGTTTCTTACACCATTCAACCCACAGCAAGTATTACAGTGCTTAATCAGTGGAAACGTACTGAAGAGGGTGTTAGTTGGTTGATTGCGCATCCTTTCTGGCGTGATCTGCTAAAAACACCGGTCAACTTTGGTTTTTTGATTGCTATTGGTATAGTAGTTCTAATTTGGTTCATACTGAATAAGACTACCCTTGGTTACCGGCTGCGAGCGGTTGGATTTAATATGTATGCTGCCGAATATGGTGGTATAAATGTGAAGAAAAATATGATCATTTCTATGGCGATATCAGGTGGGCTGGCAGGACTGGGCGGAGCTGTCCACGTGATGGGTGTATCGCATAACATTGCTCTTCTGGCAGCTATGGAAGGTTATGGATTCGACGGTATTGCAGTAGCTTTAATTGGGAATAGCACTCCAGTTGGATGCGTATTTTCCGGTCTTCTATTTGGTGCCCTCAAGTATGGTGGACCCAAGATGCAGCCGGCTATGGGAGCACCTTCGGAAATTATTAATATTGTGATTGGAGTAATCGTATTTTTTATTGCTATTCCACAGTTGATCAGATTAATTCTTAAATTTAGAAAGAAGGATAAAGATGTTTGATAATATTGCACTAATTCTGGGAACGACGCTGATGTACTCTACACCGCTCATCTTCACCTCTTTGGGGGGCGTGGTCTCAGAAAATTCCGGAGTTGTAAATATTGGCTTGGAAGGAATGATGGTAATAGGTGCTTTTGTTGGTGCTGCTATAGGATATTATCTCGGAAATCCGTGGATCGCATTTATTGCTGCCGGTATTGCCGGTGGACTTTTTGGACTTCTTCATGCAGTCGCATGTGTTACTTTTGGAGCAAATCAGATAGTATCCGGTATTGCTATTAACTTTCTGGGACCGGGAATTGCCCTATTCCTGAGCCGTATTTTCTTTAAAGGTGCTACCATGACTCTTTCCATAGATCTGAATAATAAAATGCCCAGACCGTTTCATACTGTTTTCACCCAAGATACGTTTATGTATTATTTCCTGGGAAACCGTTATGCTACGGTTTATGTGGCTTTTTTACTGGTCTTAATTGTTTGGTTTGTA
>DAOUUD010000096.1 GCA_030668345.1 Candidatus Cloacimonadota bacterium
CGCTTCCCACAGTTAAGGAAAAAGAGGTTGATGGTAAAAAACAGCGTTTCGATGAGTTTTCCGATATCGAGCTTCGTTACCGCAAAAGATATCTGGACCTGCTTCTGAATCCGGAAAGTAAAGATAATTTTATCATTCGAGCCAGGATCATCAAAGAGATCAGGAACTTTTTAAATTCCCGCGGTTTTATAGAAGTAGAAACTCCCATCCTGCAGTCACTTTACGGTGGAGCACATGCCAGACCGTTCATTACCCATCACAACACACTCGATATCGATCTTTACCTGAGGATAGCACTGGAATTATATCATAAAAGATTAATAGTAGGCGGTTTTGAGAGAGTCTATGAAATAGGTAAAAATTTCCGTAATGAAGGAATGAGCAGAACTCATAACCCGGAATTCAGCATGGTGGAACTTTACCAGGCTTATGCTGATTATAATGATATGATGGATATTACTGAAGATATGATACTTCATATTGCCAGGGAGGTTTTTAAATCTGAAAAAATTAATTTTCATGGTACTGAAATTCTTTTGAAAAAACCATGGCGCCGGGCTTCCATGCTGGACTTGATAAAAGAAGAAACCGGTTTCGATACATCCGATTTTGATTTTGATAAGATCAAAGCTTTTTGCGATGAACACAAGATTGAAATTCCACTCGCTGCCGGTCCTGGCAAATTGATAGAAGAAATATTTGGTAAGTTTGTGGAACCGAAATTGACCCAACCAACTTTTGTGATCGATTTTCCCAAGGAAGTTTCTCCGCTGGCAAAAGAAAAACCAGGCAATCCAAAATTAACCGAGAGATTCGAGCTCTTTATTAATGGCAATGAATACGGCAATGCTTTTACCGAATTGAACGACCCTCTCGACCAGCGAGAACGTTTGGAGGCACAAGCAAAACTACGTGAGCTGGGCGATACGGAAGCAAATGTAGTTGATGAAGATTTCCTGGAAGCATTGGAATATGGTATGCCGCCCACCGGTGGATTGGGCATCGGCATCGACAGGCTGGTGATGCTCTTTACGGGGAATACTTCCATAAAAGAAGTTATCTTTTTCCCGCAGATGAAACCGGAAGTGTAAATGTTCCATCTCACACTTGCCTTACGTTATTTAAAAGGCAGAAAAAAATACTTTTTCACTTTCTCTAATATGCTGTCACTTCTTGGCATAATTATCGGAGTATTCTCACTGCTTGTGGTATCTTCTGTTATGAACGGATTCGATTCAGATATGCGAAGTCGTGTTATCGGTTCCAAGGCAGAGATCAAGATCCATAAATCAGATTATTCACCCATCCGGAATTATGAGGAAATAATTAATAAGATCGAACAAATTCCTTCCGTAATCGGGACCGCTCCGGTTTGTGAAAATGAACTTATGATACAAAATGAAAATGAGCTGGCTTCAACTATCTGTTACGGTATAGACCTTGATCGACAAAAAAAAGTAACACAGATTCTCGATAAGATAGTAGTGGGAGAACCCGATATAGAAGCGTTGGAAAACAATGGTATCATCATCGGTCTTGATCTTTCCATGACATTGAATGTAACCGTAGGTGAATATGTGCAGTTAACTTCTCCCATTGGAACGGAGCCCACACCTTTCGGGTTACTTCCTAAAAGTAAAAAAATGAAGGTGGTGGGAATATTTATTTCAGGCATGCCCGAATATGACAGGATTTTTACATACATTTCACTTAAGAATGGTCAGTATTTTTCAGGTTATATAGATGAAATAAGACAGATCGAGATCAAATCAACCGATTCCAGGAAGTCTTACCGGACGGCAAAACAACTGCAAGAATTGGTGGGTGAAGAATTTTTAGTGGAAGACTGGAGTGTGTTTGAAGCAAATCTGTTCAACGCCATTAAAATGGAGAAAATAGTTATGTTTTTTGTGCTTGCGCTCATGATCATTATCGCTTCATTCAACATGACGGGAAATTTCATTAAACTGGTTACTGAAAAGAAAGTAGAAATTGGTGTATTAAAAGCTCTGGGTGCATCGGAAAAAGATATCGTTAGAATCTTTGTAAATGTAGGAATTATTATTGGTATAATAGGAACTTTCATTGGAGTGCTTCTTGCTTTGATCGTGCTTCTGGCACAGAAGAACTGGCAATTTATTCAGATCCCCGTTCCCGGTTTTCCTCTTCACTGGCTTCCTGTGGAGATCAGAATTATTGATTTTGTGATCGTACCGATTGTTGCCATTGTAATAAGTTTTCTTACCACTCTTCAGCCCTCCAAACGTACTGTAAAGATCGATCCTATTAAGATAATCAGGAAATAAAATGGAATTAAAATATATAAATATTCTACTCAATATCGATGAAATTTATCAACCAAAAGTAAAATATGTATTCAATACATTATGTCAAATCCTGGGCTTGAAACCAAAATACTTCACCAGACTTACATCCCAACAGATCCACATATATTATGGAAAAAGAAGCGAAGATGAATATCCAATCCATATTTATCATAATCCCGATGCTGTTGAGTTCTTCAGCAAAAAGGAACAATATCCACCCGAAAGGGTTAACCTGGTAAAATATGGTGATGAATATATCCCTTTTTTATTTTCTAAACAGGGAGAGACTTTTCGCTTTACTTCCAATTCTATCAGATTGCGTAAGGATATTATTTCCTCTGCCTTTTTCTTTCTTACCTGCTGGCAGGAATATTCTTCACCTCATGAAATCTCTCCTAGCAGTCCCTACGATCATTCCTCATCTTTCCAGCATCGTTTCAGTTTCTCAGACATTCCACCTGTGGATAGATACTGCGAACTTTTGGAAGATACTATTAAACGCGCTTTCCCTGAATATGTGAAATCAAACATCTGGCCTACCGGGAAGAAATTTGCTGTTTCTCTTTCGCATAACCTGGAATACTGGAATTTCTGGACAAAATCACATATCGATACTGTTTTAAAACGTAAAATAAAACTCTTTAAGAAAAACTCCCTGAAAACTTTTACCCGCGGTTTGATGCATAAAATTAATAAAAAATTCTTTTCCGAACCTTCCCGAAATATCAAGTATATCATTAGAAGAGAAAAGTTTTATAAGTCATCGTCTTCCTTCTTTATTTCAACGAAGACAGATTTTCCTGATGCCAGAAGAAACTATTTTGGAAAGGAGAAGGTTTTTAATCAACTGGTTAAACTTCTTAAAGACGGTAGCGTGAACCTGCAGGGAAGCAAGGAAGCCGGGTATCAGTATCATTTCCTACCGACAGAATTGGATCGTTTGGATGGCTTTTCTGCCCGGGGTTTCAGGATCAGGTATCTGAATTTTAATTATCAGAATCTCTTTACAGTGCTGGAAAAGGCACAAATAAACTATGATTCCAGTGTGGGTTTTGACGAGCATATCGGGTATCGTGCCGGTATTTCCTTTCCTTTCTATCCATACAATTTAAAAGAAGACCGTCCCTTTAATGTTCTGGAAATTCCCATCATCGCTATGGATAAATCTCTTATGAATCAGGCAGGAAATAATTTCGATAAAGCCCGCCGCAGAATTGAGAATTTATTCAGAAAATCTAAAATACACAAATCTCATCTTTCCATATCCTGGCATACGCATTTTTTTGATGCTGTGGATTTCCCGCGGTGGGGCAGACTCTATTGGAAACTTCTGGCCTGGAGTAAACATAATTCAGCATGGCTATGCTCTTTTGATAAGCTTTATAATTTCTGGGAAAATAAATAAAAATTCAGCTTCTCTTTCTATAAAAATCTTCGTTAATAAGAATAAATTTACTTTTCAAAAAAAAATATAAAATTATTAATACAGGTTATAAAAGCATTTCCAGATTATTTGGATAAAAAGCAAAATTTTGAACTTGACATTGGAGTTAACCTATTGGAATTTAACAAATAAATAAGCGTAATATAAAAGTTACGATTTCTGCATAAATAACCGTAACTTTTTATTTTGTAAGGGGTTTCTATTTTGTGTGTAAATAATACTTATTTGTTCGCTAAAAAACTTGAATTATGTGCAGGAGTCTTTTAATGAAACTATCGGAAAATGCTCTTACAGTTCTGAAGAAAAGATATTTTTTAAAGGATGGCAATGGTGATCCCGTTGAAAATTGGGAAAAAATGATAACCAGAGTTGCAGAAAATATCAGTGGTGGAGATAGCGAAAAACGAGAACGTTATTTAAAACTTCTCGATTCCGGATATTTTCTTCCCAATTCACCCACTTTGATGAACGCTGGTAATGATCTTCAACAGTTATCAGCCTGTTTTGTACTTCCCCTGGAAGATAGTATGGAGAGCATTTTTGAATGTGTGAAAAACGCCGCCCTTATTCATAAAAGCGGTGGAGGTACCGGATTCAGTTTCAGTAAATTGCGTCCTGCAAATGCACGGGTACGCAGTACAAATGGTGTGTCCAGTGGTCCCATCTCTTTCCTAAAGGTTTTTAATGCTGCTACGGATGCAGTAAAACAGGGTGGAACCAGGCGCGGCGCTAATATGGCTATCCTTAATGTTGACCATCCGCAGATCCTGGAATTTATCACCTCAAAAGAAGATACTTCCGAATTAACTAATTTTAACATTAGCGTTGGTATCACAGAAAAATTTATGGAAGCTGTATGTGAAGACAAAAATTATGAACTGGTTTCTCCTCATACAAAAAAAGTTACCCAGAAATTAAAAGCAGTAGATGTATATAACCTGATAGTTGAGATGGCTCATAAGAATGGTGAACCCGGTATAATTTTCCTGGATAGGATAAACAAATATAACCCAACTCCGCATGTGGGTAAGATTGAATCTACCAATCCCTGTGGTGAACAACCCTTACTTCCCAATGAAGCTTGTAACCTGGGATCGCTTAACCTGACAGCCATGGTAAAAGATGGAAAATTTAACTGGGATACCCTGAAGATCGCTGTCCGAGATGCCGTGGAATTCCTGGATAATGTGATTGAACATTCTTCTTTTCCGCTTCCGGAGATCGATCAAATGGTAAAATCCAACCGTAAGATCGGATTGGGTGTTATGGGCTGGGCAGACCTTCTTTTTGTTTTGGGAATTCCTTATAATAGCAAGAAAGCAGTTGCTTTGGGTGAAGAGATCATGGAATTTATCGACTATCACTCCAAGCAGATGTCGATGGAATTGGCTGTTAAGCAATCTTCCTTTCCAAATTTCAAAGGCAGTATATATGAAAATAAAAAGCTTTTACGGGAAAAGATAAAACTCGATTGGGATACACTGAAAGCAGATATTAAAAAGAACGGCATTCGCAATGCTACCACCACCACCATTGCGCCAACCGGTACTATCAGCATGATATGCAGCACATCAAGCGGTATCGAACCACAATTTTCACTTGTGTATGTAAAAAATGTAATGGATGGCGAAAAGCTTCTTTACGTTAACCCTCACTTTGAAAAAGCAATTCGCGATACAGGGATATATTCTAATGAATTGATGGAAAAAGTTTCTGAAGCCGGCAGCGTTGCTCATATTTCCGAAATACCGGATGAAATAAAAAAAATATTTGTAACTTCACATGATATTACACCACAGTGGCATATCAAAATGCAGGCTGCTTTCCAGAAATACACTGATAATGCTGTTTCCAAAACTATTAATTTCAATAAAGAAGCAACTCAGGAAGATATTCGCATGGCCTATAATCTTGCTTATGAGCTAGGCTGTAAGGGAGTTACTGTATATCGTGACGGCAGTCGTGAAAATCAAGTTTTAAATGTTGGTAGCAAGACTAAAGAATCTGCTGTAAACGGAACAAGAGTCGCTCCACGGGAAAGACCGGAGATCACAAGTGGTGTTACGCAGAAGGTCGAAACAGGTTGCGGACACCTTTATGTAACCATCAATTCAGATGAAAAAGGAGCTTGCGAAGTATTTACCCAGATGGGCAAAGTAGGTGGTTGTGCATCGGCTCAATTGGAAGCTATTGCCCGGCTCACTTCACTCTGTTTGCGTTCAAATGTGAAAGTAAGTTCGATAGTTCGCCAGCTCAAAGGGATTCGCTGTCCTTCTCCCATGTGGAGTAATGGGGAAATGGTAACTTCCTGTGCTGATAGTATTGCAAAATCTCTGGAACAATTTATGAACCTGGATAAAGAAACTACAAGCGATATGAGAAAGTTAATAAAAAAAACAGCGGTAATCCCAAAAAAAATTCCTAAAGGCTTGATGGCAACCTGCCCGGATTGTGGCAGTGCGGTAGAGCATGTGGAAGGTTGCTTGAAATGCAACTCTTGTGGTTGGTCAAAGTGCTAAATTGATTATATTATAAATGATGAAAACAAACAGGGTAGAAAATGCAACTTCTACCCGTTTTGTTTCTAAATAAGGATTGAATTTGAAAAAAATAATTTTAATTACAGTTGTTTTAATATTTACAATCGACCTTTCAGCATTAAGAGTACTCACGTATAATGCTTTGAATTTCAGCAGTAATTCCGGGGAGAGGTTACAATATTTCCAATCCGTTTTCAGTGAGATTGAACCGGATATCGTTCTTATACAGGAATTATCTAATGAAGCAGGCGCAGAACTTCTTCTTACTGCTTTGAACAATGGTGGGAACATTTTTTCCAGAACACGATTTCTGGATGGGCCGGATA
>DAOUUD010000114.1 GCA_030668345.1 Candidatus Cloacimonadota bacterium
ATTCTTTTTATCCAGCTCTTCTAATCCCTGCTCCGGGAAATCTATTTCCAACTCCAGGAGTGTACGGTATTCGGTTATTCTATCGAGCAGTTTTTCAATCCTGTTACGCAAACTTCCTTCATATTGTTGAAGAGCAGCCCGGTGAGATATTCTTGTTTTGGCATTTATAAGATCGCCCACAGCTTCAGCCTGGGTCAGTCCAATACGGTCATTCAGGAAAGCTCTCTGGGTAAATTCACCGGGATCAGCCAGGCGGGTCTTACGTAGAAGAATTTCCAAAATACGGTTTGCAATGAATGTGCTGCCATGACAGGAAACCTCTACAACATCTTCACCTGTATAGCTGTGAGGTGCTTTAAAAACGGTTACTACCACTTCATCGATAAGTTTATCTTCATCGAAAATACGACCGAAAACAGCTTTGTGGGAAGGAATATCTTTTATTGATTTTTTGCTGTGGAAAATACTATCAACAACTTCGATTGCTTTATTACCACTAACTCGTAGAACAGATATACCACCTATTCCTGCAGGTGTGGAAATAGCCGAGATGGTATCGCCTTTATATTCCATAATCTATTTCAGAAGATCTTTTATTTTTTTATAGATCTGGTCGGTGCTTACCTCGATGAGATCTTTCAATTCGTTTGTGCTGCCATGAGGAACGAACCTATCCGGAATGCCAAAGGAATGAACCGCAACTTGTGTATTAATAAAACGTCTTTTCATAACATCACCAAAACCACCGATAAGGCTGTTATCTTCGAGAGTAAAGATCATTTTTACTTTTTTCTCCAGTTCATCCAGAAGTATATTGTCCACAGGTTTCATAAAGCGAGGATTGATAAGATAGGGTGTTAGTTTTGGAAAATCCTGCTTGATCTTTTCGAAAATTTCTTTTGCATCTTCAAAAGCTTTTCCTATTCCCAGAAGGGCTATGTCTTTCCCCCTTTCTCTGATATCATATTTACCTATTACAAGTGGTGCAGTTTCTTTTTCACAAAGTCTTGCGGAACCACGCGGATAACGGATAGCAATAGGTCCGTCTTTAAAAGTTGAAGCAAATTGCATCATTGCCTTGAATTCGTCTGCATTGGCAGGAGCCATAATGATCAGGTTGGGTATCAAATTCAAGTAAGAAAGATCAAAAGCACCATGATGGGTAGCACCATCTTCGCCCACCAGACCTGCCCTGTCCAGACAGAATACAACCGGCAGTTTTTGCAAAGCAATATCATGGATCACCTGGTCCAATGCTCGTTGCAGGAAAGTGGAATAGATAGCTACAAAAGGTTTTAAGCCCTGAATTGCCAGACCTCCGGCAAAAGTAACAGCATGCTGCTCTGCAATTCCAACATCAAAGAATCTCTCCGGAAATTTTTCAGCAAAATCGTTTAATCCGGTTCCGTCGGTCATAGCCGCAGTTATGGCAACAACATTTTTATTTTTTTTGGCAATTTCACATAGAGTGTCACCAAAAATTTTAGAATAAGAAGCTGTCTTTTCTCCTACACATTTTCCCGATTCAATTTCATAAGGTCCTAAACCGTGGAAACGGGGAGAATCTTCTTCTGCGTGTTCATATCCCTTACCTTTTTTTGTAACAACATGAACAAAAACCGGGCCGGTCATATTTTTAATAACTTTGTTAAAGAGACGAACCATACGTGCAATATTATGACCGTCGATGGGACCAACATATCTAAAGCCGAGGTCTTCAAAAATTATATTGGGAGCAAGCGAATTGATAATATTCTCTTCGATCTTCCTGGCGCTTAATATCATACGTCTACGAATGCGGTTGGGCATGTGTTGTACAAAATCCCAGATAGCATTTTTCAGTACGTTGTATGACCGGCTCACAAGGATATTGGCAAGATAAGCCTGCAGAGCTCCAACGTTTTTTGAGATAGACATATTGTTATCGTTCAGGATAATGATCATGTCTTTCTGCAGGTGCCCGGCATGATTCAATGCCTCGAAGGACATTCCTCCAGTGAGAGCTCCATCTCCAATTATAGCAATTGTTCTCCCCTTTTCTTTTTTTAATTCTTTGGCTACCGTTATGCCCAATGCCGCAGAAATGGATGTACTGGCATGTCCCACCCCAAAAGCATCATACTCACTTTCAAAGATATTATTGAATCCGCTGATGCCGTTGAGCTGGCGAAGTGTATCGAATCGCTCGTTCCTCTCGGTTAGTATTTTGTAAGCATAAGATTGATGCCCCACATCCCACACAATACGGTCTTGCAGTGGATCGAATATTTTAAGGAGAGCTATCGCGAGATCGGTAGCACCCAAACTGGGGGCAACGTGTCCTCCGTTTTTGGCAGTTACTTCGATAATTCTTTTACGAACCACTTCAGCCAATTGTTTGAGCTCAGCTACGGAAAGCTTTCTAACATCTTTTGGAGATTTTATTTTATCTAACATTATAAATTCCTTATAATTTCCTTAACAATCTTCTTTGAAAAAAAATAAACAGAAAAGAATGTCAAACAAAAATCACAATATCTGATTGTCTATCCAGTTCAAGATGTCTTCTATACCTGTTTTCTTGAGGGATGAAAAAGAATATATGTTTTTGTTATTTATTTCCAGTCCTGCAGAAAGTTTTTTTAGGCAGGCAGGAAGTTTTGATTTTGCAACTTTATCGGATTTTGTAGCAACCACAGCAAACGGGATATCTTCATCTCGCAGCATTTTCAACATCACAATATCTTTGGGATCAGTCTTGTGGCGAATATCTACCAAAGCAATTACACCTTTCAAACTCAGACGTTGTTCGAAATAATTCCGTATCATTTTCTTCCAGACTGCTCTTTCAGTTTTACTAACTTTGGCATAGCCGTAGCCTGGCAAGTCTACAAAATTTACAAAACCATTTTCCTTTTCTTCTGTTTTGAAGCGAATTTCAAAAAAATTGATAAGCCGTGTTTTGCCGGGTATTCTACTAACCTTGGCAATTGCTTTCCTATTTAAAATGGTGTTTATCAACGATGATTTTCCTACATTCGATTTTCCCACAAAAGCAATATCAGCATAAGGAGAAGCAGGATAATCGTTTGGTTTTACTGCACTCTTTATAAATTTTGATTCGACAATTCTCATCATACTTATTAATTTCTATTCAAAATATACCATGGAAGATCTGTCCGATTCCCACACTTCAACTTCGATTACACGGCAGCCATCAACCTTGAGCTTTTTATTCATTTCTTTATAGAATAAATGTGCAATATTCTCAGATGTTGGATTCTGCTCTTTAAAATATGGAAGCTCGTTCAAATAGCTATGATCCAATATCTCGATAAGTTCATTCATATGTTTCTTTACAATTCCAAAATCGATCGTCATTCCTATCTTGTCTGTCTTTTCGCATTCTATACAAACACGAACTTTCCAGTTATGTCCGTGCAGGTTTTTACACAATCCTTCATAATCCACCAGTTTATGGGCAGAAGAGAACTGGGACGTTACGTTCAATCTATACATTTTGTCCTCCAGAAAATTCAAATACAGCAAATTCAAATAAAAATCACCAATAAAATTGTAAAGAACTTTACGATTGACAAAAAGAAGAGAACTCTGATTTTAATCCTGCAAAATTATTATAATAGAAGGATAATATGAAGTGCAGAGGAAAAATTAAGGAAAAAACACAAAACGGCAGGACAGTAGAAAGAATATGTAATAATAAATTAGATGAACACCAGATATTCTGTGATAAATGTGGTGAACCGACCGGGGCATTATCCGGTCCTCTTTCTGCCAGACAGAACTATAAAGAGGTCTGGGAGCAGTTCAAGAAGGTAAAATCAAAATTCTATCCTTTTGCCATTTTTATTATTCTTACATCGTATCTGCTCATTGCGCTGGAAGCCATCTTTGGTAAAATTCTGGCAGAAGCTGTCAATATCGATCATTATCTGCTTTCCAATTTAATTTTCCTGGTAATAATTCCGTTTGCACTTATACCATTTGGCATGAAAGAGAAATTCATGGAAAATCCGTTTTCTGTGAAAGCTTATTTTAAAGGTTTGAAAAATTATCCGAAATATTTTCTGCTCACATTGATTTATATTCTTTTCTTTTTTATTCTCAAAGTGCTTTGTGCAGGGTTTTTACTGGGAATTTCCATCGATCCCATCCTGCATCCGGTGAGGTTCATCCTGGTGTTGTATTGGATTACCATAATGTTACCGTCTCCCATTTTGATCGCCAGGAAAAAAGTGAATGCATTTCGGGCAGTTATACTTTGTTATAAAGCCAGTATGGAAACACGCTGGCAACAGTTCTTCCTGGTTTTGCGTATTGCAGGCATAAATGTGCTGGGTGCTGCTTTAGCGGGATTGGGACTGCTTTATTCCATACCCTTATCTTACGTATTAATAGAAAGGTATTATCAAAAACTTGATGATTACAGACTGTTCGAATAATACTGATGTATACTCTTCTTGATAATTTTTTTCAATCAATGAAGGAAAATTCACATGGAACATCTTAGAATTGGAATTGTAGGAAATATCGGGGTAGGAAAATCTACACTGGTGGAAGCTGCCAGTCAAAAGCCTTTGAACGAAATGCTATTATCTACCATTCCCAATAGAAGCGGTGAAGAAAAGGTTTTCGCTTTCCAAGAAACCTTCAACCCCAAAGTATTGGACGCATTTTACGCTGATCCGGTGGGCAATGCCTTTATGGCACAGATCGAATTCTTTAATGGCAGACTGGATCGTCAGCGGATGATAGAAGGATGCAAAGGAATTATCCTGGAAGACAGAACTCTGCCGGAAGATTATCATATTTTTGGTATGGCTCAAAAGATATTAGGAAACATGACGGAAGAAGAATTCCTGGCTTATCAGCGCAACTACAACCTGATGACATCCAAAATTCCCGAGCCAGATCTGATAGTATATTTAAAAGCAGAAGTTCCAACTCTTATTCAACGAATAAAAGATAGAGGACGTGAAAGCGAAGCATCCATCCCGGCAAATTATCTTCAACAACTGAACGAATTGTACGAACAATTTATCAATCGGCATGTAACCTGTCCTGTGCTGGTGATAGATGCTAACGACGATACGCCACTGGAAAATTACTTGAAGAGTACGATTCAAAAAATTACTGATGAGATCAGGAACCTGAACCTGCGGGTAACCACACCCGGTATCAGTAAATGGGTTACACTGCCCGAAACAGCTGCCACACTCAAAGCCATCGATGCAGAGAGCAAGCTGGAAAATTACCTGAATGAAAATCCCAGGTTGATCGCCATTGCCGGTAATGTGGGATTGGGAAAAACCACCCTGGCTGCTATTATGCAGAGAAGCCTGAAAATAAATGGTCTTTATGAAAACCCCGAAAAAAATCCGCTATTGGGAAAATTCCTGGCAGATAAAGCAACCTATTGTTACGATCTACAAATGCACTTTTTAAAAATGCGAAAGAAACTGCAAATAAAAGGCACTTCAGGAAAAGCAAGCTATGTAATGGATCGCTCTTTACCGGAAGATCTGCTGATCTTCTGCTACCAGTTTCATCATGATGGCTACCTCACCGCAAATGAATTGGATAATTTAACAGTTAAGTTTAAAACAGTATGCAATGAAATTCCTTCTCCCGATATTCTGATCGTTTTGCAAGGCAGAGTAGATCTTGCCTGGAACAGAATTCAACAGCGTGGTCGTGAAATGGAGATCGAAGGCGGTTGGAGTAAAAGCGAAATAGAAGCATTAAATCACTGGTACAAAACTTATTCCAACGATGTTTGCCGCTTTGGATTTCACAAAGGGAAAGTAATGGAAATAAATGTGGAGAAAATAGATTTTACCAACAGGATTCATGTGGGTTATATTTTCGATGGTGTCTATAATTTGCTGTCTAATAGTACGAAATAATTTGGAGAAGATAATGAAAAAAACAATATTAATAATTTCACTTTTTCTTATTGCCTTTTCAGGGCAGCTATATGGAGAGATACAGCCTGCCCACAGAGCGCTGCTGATG